>NZ_VMLG01000004.1:0-290152 GCF_013276565.1 Streptococcus sp. 53 | reverse complement strand
TACAAATATTATAGAGCCTAAAAAATAGAGTCGCCCAATCAGGCGGCTTATTTTTTTGAAAAATGGGCTTTGTGCCTGAGAATAATACTCAATGAAAATCAAAGAGCAAACTAGGAAGCTAACCGCAGGTTGCTCAAANNGTTGCAGATAGAGCTGACGTGGTTTGAAGAGATTTTCGAAGAGTATAAATAGCTTAGTGATAGAAGAAAATGGGGAAATATGGTATAATGAAACGATAGATTTTTGAATAGGAATAAGATCATGTTTGGATTTTTTAATAAAGATAAGGCTGTGGAAGTAGAGGTTCCGACACAGGTTCCTGCTCATATCGGCATCATCATGGATGGCAATGGCCGTTGGGCTAAAAAACGTATGCAACCGCGAGTTTTTGGACACAAGGCGGGTATGGAAGCATTGCAAACTGTGACCAAGGCAGCCAACAAACTAGGCGTCAAGGTTATTACGGTCTATGCTTTTTCTACAGAAAACTGGACCCGTCCAGATCAGGAAGTCAAGTTTATCATGAACTTGCCAGTAGAGTTTTATGATAATTATGTCCCGGAATTGCATGCGAATAATGTTAAGATTCAAATGATTGGCGAAACGGACCGCCTGCCTAAGCAAACCTTTGAAGCTCTGACCAAGGCTGAGGAATTGACTAAGAACAACACAGGTTTGATTCTTAATTTTGCCCTCAACTATGGTGGACGTGCTGAGATTACACAGGCTCTTAAGTTGATTTCTCAGGATGTGTTAGATGCCAAAATCAACCCAGGTGACATTACAGAGGAATTGATTGGCAACTATCTCTTCACCCAGCATTTGCCTAAGGACTTACGAGACCCAGACTTGATTATCCGTACTAGTGGAGAATTGCGTTTGAGCAATTTCCTTCCATGGCAGGGAGCCTATAGTGAGCTCTATTTTACGGACACCTTGTGGCCTGATTTTGACGAGGCGGCCTTGCAGGAAGCCATTCTTGCCTACAATCGTCGTCATCGCCGATTTGGAGGAGTTTAGGAGGAAATATGACACAGGATTTACAGAAAAGAACCTTGTTTGCAGGGATTGCCCTGGCTATTTTCCTACCGATTTTAATGATTGGGGGACTCTTGCTTCAGATAGCAATTGGAATCATAGCCATGCTAGCCATGCATGAACTTTTGAAGATGAGAGGTCTAGAGACCATGACTATGGAGGGCCTCTTGACCCTCTTTGCAACCTTTGCCTTAACCATTCCCTTGGAGAATTATCTAACTTTTTTACCAGTTGATGGGAATGTGGTTGCCTATAGTGTTTTGATTTCAATCATGTTGGGAACGACCGTTTTTAGCAAGTCCTATACGATTGAGGATGCTGTTTTCCCGCTTGCTATGAGTTTCTACGTGGGCTTTGGTTTTAATGCTCTATTAGATGCTAGAATTGCAGGTTTAGATAAGGCACTATTAGCCTTGTGTATTGTTTGGGCAACAGACAGTGGTGCCTATCTTGTTGGGATGAACTATGGTAAACGAAAATTAGCTCCGACAGTTTCTCCAAATAAAACCTTTGAGGGTGCCTTGGGTGGTATTTTAGGTGCTATTTTAGTAACCATCATCTTTATGATGTTTGACAGTACAGTTGCTCTTCCGTATGGAATTTACAAGATGTCAGTCTTTGCTATTTTCTTTAGCATTGCTGGACAATTTGGTGATTTACTAGAAAGTTCGATCAAGCGTCACTTTGGTGTTAAGGATTCTGGGAAATTTATCCCTGGACATGGTGGTGTTTTGGATCGTTTTGATAGTATGTTGCTTGTATTTCCAATCATGCACTTGTTTGGACTCTTTTAATCAAAAGACGGAGGAAATACTATGCTCGGAATTTTAACCTTTATACTGGTTTTTGGGATTATTGTGGTGGTGCACGAGTTCGGACACTTCTACTTTGCCAAGAAATCAGGGATTCTAGTGCGTGAATTTGCCATCGGTATGGGACCCAAAATCTTTGCTCATATTGGCAAGGATGGAACGGCCTATACCATTCGAATCTTGCCTCTGGGTGGCTATGTTCGCATGGCTGGTTGGGGTGATGATACAACTGAAATCAAGACAGGAACTCCTGTCAGTTTGACCCTTGCTGATGATGGTAAGGTTAAACGCATCAATCTTTCAGGTAAAAAATTGGATCAAACAGCTCTTCCTATGCAGGTGACCCAGTTTGATTTTGAAGACAAGCTCTTTATCAAAGGATTGGTTCTGGAAGAAGAAAAAACATTTGCAGTGGATCACGATGCAACGGTTGTGGAAGCAGATGGTACTGAGGTTCGGATTGCTCCTTTGGATGTTCAATATCAAAATGCGACTATCTGGGGCAAACTCATTACCAATTTTGCAGGCCCTATGAACAACTTTATCTTAGGTGTCGTTGTTTTTTGGATTTTAATCTTCATGCAGGGTGGTGTCAGAGATGTTGATACCAATCAGTTCCATGTCATGCCCCAAGGGGCCTTGGCTAAGGTGGGAGTGCCAGAAACGGCACAAATTACCAAGATTGGCTCACATGAGATTAGCAACTGGGAAAGTTTGATTCAGGCTGTGGAAACAGAAACCAAAGGTAAGACGGCCCCGACCTTGGATGTGACTATTTTTGAAAATGGGAGTGACAAACAAGTCACTGTTACACCCGAAGAAAGTCAAGGCCGTTACCTTCTAGGTGTTCAACCGGGGATTAAGTCAGATTTTCTATCTATGTTTGTAGGTGGTTTTACAACTGCTGCTGACTCGGCCCTACGAATTCTCTCAGCATTGAAAAATCTGATTTTCCAACCGGATTTGAACAAGCTAGGTGGACCTGTTGCCATCTTTAAGGCAAGTAGTGATGCTGCTAAAAATGGAATTGAGAATGTCTTGTACTTCTTGGCAATGATTTCCATCAATATCGGGATTTTTAATCTTATTCCGATTCCAGCTCTGGATGGTGGTAAGATTGTGCTCAATATCCTAGAAGCCATCCGCCGCAAACCATTGAAACAAGAAATTGAAACTTATGTCACCTTGGCCGGAGTGGTCATCATGGTTGTCTTGATGATTGCTGTGACCTGGAATGACATTATGCGACTCTTTTTTAGATAATCGAGGAATATTATGAAACAAAGTAAAATGCCTATCCCAACGCTTCGCGAAATGCCAAGCGATGCTCAAGTTATCAGCCATGCTCTTATGTTACGAGCTGGTTATGTTCGTCAAGTCTCAGCAGGTGTTTATTCTTATCTACCACTTGCTAATCGTGTGATTGAAAAAGCTAAAAATATCATGCGCCAAGAATTCGACAAGATTGGTGCCGTTGAGATGTTGGCTCCTGCCCTCCTCAGTGCAGAATTGTGGCGCGAATCAGGTCGTTACGAAACTTATGGTGAAGACCTTTACAAACTAAAAAACCGTGAAAAATCAGACTTTATCCTAGGTCCAACTCACGAAGAAACCTTTACAGCTATTGTCCGTGATTCTGTTAAGTCTTACAAGCAATTGCCGCTTAATCTTTATCAAATTCAGCCCAAGTATCGTGATGAAAAACGCCCACGTAATGGACTTCTCCGTACACGTGAGTTCATCATGAAGGATGCTTACAGTTTCCACGCTAACTATGATAGCTTGGACAGTGTTTATGATGAGTATAAGGCTGCTTATGAGCGTATTTTTACTCGTAGTGGTTTAGACTTCAAGGCTATCATTGGTGACGGGGGAGCCATGGGTGGTAAGGACAGCCAAGAATTTATGGCTATTACACCTGCTCGTACAGACCTTGACCGCTGGGTTGTCTTGGACAAGTCAGTTGCCTCATTTGACGAAATTCCTGCAGAAGTGCAAGAAGAAATCAAGGCAGAATTGCTTAAATGGATGGTTTCTGGTGAAGATACCATTGCCTACTCAAGTGAGTCTAGCTATGCAGCTAACTTAGAAATGGCAACAAACGAGTACAAACCAAGCAACCGTGTTGTCGCTGAAGAAGAAGTGACTCGTGTTGCAACGCCAGATGTTAAATCAATCGATGAAGTTGCAGCCTTCCTAAACGTCCCAGAAGAACAAACAATTAAAACCCTCTTCTACATGGCAGATGGTGAGCTTGTTGCAGCCCTTCTAGTTGGAAATGACCAACTCAACGAAGTCAAGTTGAAAAACCACTTGGGAGCAGATTTCTTTGACGTTGCTAGCCAAGAAGAAATTGCAAATGTTGTTCAAGCAGGATTTGGTTCACTTGGCCCAGTTGGTTTGCCAGAGAATATTAAAATTATTGCAGATCGTAAGGTGCAAGATGTTCGCAATGCAGTTGTCGGTGCTAACGAAGATGGCTACCACTTGACTGGTGTGAACCCAGGTCGTGACTTCACAGCAGAATATGTGGATATTCGTGAAGTGCGTGAGGGTGAAATTTCCCCAGACGGACAAGGTGTTTTGAACTTTGCACGTGGTATCGAAATTGGTCACATCTTCAAACTCGGTACTCGCTATTCAGCAAGCATGGGAGCAGATGTCTTGGATGAAAATGGCCGTGCTGTGCCAATTATCATGGGATGTTACGGTATCGGTGTCAGCCGTCTCCTTTCAGCAGTGATGGAGCAACACGCTCGTCTCTTTGTTAATAAAACGCCAAAAGGTGAATACCGTTACGCTTGGGGAATCAATTTCCCTAAAGAATTGGCACCATTTGATGTGCACTTGATTACTGTCAATGTCAAGGATGATGAAGCGCAAGCCTTGACAGAAAAGCTTGAAGCAAGCTTGATGGGAGCTGGTTACGAAGTCTTGACAGATGACCGTAATGAACGTGTCGGAGTCAAATTCAGCGACAGCGACTTGATTGGATTGCCAATCCGTATTACTGTTGGTAAAAAAGCGGCTGATGGCATCGTAGAAGTGAAGATTAAAGCGACTGGTGATACTATCGAAGTTCATGCAGATAACTTGCTTGAAACGCTTGAAATCCTCAGCAAGAAATAAAAACTATAATCAGAAGAAAAACAAGGAAAAAATGTAACTAGTTTTTACCTTGTTTTTTCTGTATAATGGGAAAAATGAGTAGATAAAGAGGTAAATGTATGCTAAGATTTTCAAAGGATTTTGTCTGGGGATCCTCTACTTCTGGACCGCAGACAGAAGGGCGTTTAGCTGGTGACGGTAAGGGAGATAATCTCTGGGATTACTGGTACCAAGTGGAGCCAAATCGTTTCTATAATGGGATTGGTCCAGATAAGACATCAACCTTTTATGAAAATTGGGAACAGGATATTGAGCTTTTGTTAGCGACTGGTCACACGGCCTTTCGGACTTCTATTCAGTGGTCACGGATTTTTCCACAAGGGCGTGGGGAAGTCAATTCTCAAGGTGTGGATTTTTATCGTAAGGTCTTTGAGGCTATTAAGGCCAAAGGGATTCGTCTTTTAGTCAATCTTTATCATTTTGATCTGCCTTTTGCCCTTCAAGAAGCTGGTGATGGTTGGGAAAATAAGGCGACAGTCTCAGCCTATGAAGACTATGCTCGTTTTTGTTTTGAGACTTATGGAGATTTAGTGGATCAATGGATTACCTTTAACGAGCCCATCGTTCCTGTAGAATTTGGTTATTTTTATGATGCACATTATCCACATAAGGTGGATGCAGAGGCAGCTGTTAAGGTAGCCTATCATACACAATTGGCCAGCAGCCGGGCTGTTAAGGCTTGCCATGAACTTTTGCCTGATTCCAAGATTGGGATTGTCCTCAACTTGACACCGGCTTATCCACGTAGCCAGCATCCTGCTGATGTCAAGGCAGCTCGTATTGCGGCCCTTTTTCAGGCCCAATCTTTCTTAGATCCATCTGTCTTGGGGACTTATCCACAGGAGTTGGTAGAAATCTTGCATGAATACGGTCTCTTGCCTGATGCTACAGAGGAGGAGTTGAAGCTCATTCGTGACAATACAGTGGACTTCCTTGGTGTCAACTACTATCAACCCTTGCGTGTTATGGCTCCTCGATTTGCTAAGCATCCAGAGAGTCCACTCTTACCAGAACATTTTTACGAGCCTTATGTGATGCCTGGGCGTAAAATCAATCCTCATCGTGGCTGGGAGATTTATGAGCAAGGGATTTATGATATTGCCCAAAATATCAAGGAAAATTATGGCAATATCGAGTGGATGTTGACTGAGAATGGCATGGGTGTTGAAGGGGAAGAAAAATTCCGTCAAGATGGAATGATTCAAGATGATTACCGTATTGACTTTGTAAAAGGTCATCTTCGTGAACTGTACCGTGCCATTGAAGATGGAGCCAACTGTAAGGGCTACTTGATTTGGACCTTTATTGACTGCTGGTCATGGCTCAACAGTTATAAAAATCGCTATGGTTTGGTCGAATTAGACTTGGAAACGCAAGAACGTCGTCTGAAGAAATCAGGGCACTGGTTCAAGGAACTAAGCGACAATAATGGATTTTAAAAAAAGACTCTGACTGATTGTACTAATTGGTCAGAGTTTTTTGGTTACAAAAAAGTTAATTTGAACTATACCAATTTTTACTCTTGACAAGTGAAAGAAACAAGTATATACTGTTTTTGCTGATTCTATAAAAGAGGAATTAGACTATACCAATTTAAGGAGAAAGCACAGCTTGCCTGTGTCGTATATACTATGTGTGGAATTGTTGGTGTTGTTGGAAACACAAATGCAACTGATATTTTGATTCAAGGGCTTGAAAAGCTCGAATACCGTGGCTATGATTCTGCGGGGATTTTTGTCCTAGGTGGTGCTGAAAACCATCTAGTCAAGGCTGTTGGTCGTATAGCAGAATTGTCTGCCAAGACAGCTGGTGTTGAGGGAACAACTGGGATCGGACATACTCGTTGGGCTACTCACGGAAAACCAACGGAAGACAATGCTCACCCACATCGCTCTGAGACAGAACGTTTTGTTTTGGTTCACAACGGGGTGATTGAGAATTATCTTGAAATCAAGGAAGAATACCTTGCGGGGCACCACTTCAAGGGGCAAACAGATACGGAAATCGCCGTTCACTTGATTGGAAAATTTGCGGAAGAAGATGGCTTGTCAGTTCTTGAAGCCTTCAAAAAAGCTCTTCACATCATCCGTGGTTCTTATGCCTTTGCCTTGGTTGACTCACAAAATCCTGAAGTCATCTACGTAGCTAAAAATAAATCACCACTTTTGATTGGTCTTGGTGAAGGTTATAACATGGTCTGCTCAGATGCTATGGCTATGATTCGTGAGACCAACCAATACATGGAAATTCATGACCAAGAGTTAGTAATCGTCAAGGCTGATAGTGTGGAAGTTCAAGACTATGATGGTAATAGTCGTGAGCGTGCTAGCTACACTGCTGAACTTGACTTGTCAGATATCGGTAAGGGAACTTACCCTTACTATATGCTCAAGGAAATTGATGAGCAACCAACTGTTATGCGTAAACTTATCCAAGCCTACACAGATGAGGCTGGTCAAGTAGTGGTTGATCCTGCTATTATTAAGGCCGTTCAAGACGCAGACCGTATTTACATCCTTGCAGCTGGGACATCTTACCACGCAGGATTTGCTTCTAAGAAAATGTTGGAAGAATTGACAGATACGCCAGTTGAACTTGGAATCTCATCTGAGTGGGGCTACGGTATGCCACTTCTCAGCAAGAAACCACTCTTCATCTTTATCAGTCAGTCTGGTGAAACAGCGGATAGCCGTCAGGTTTTGGTCAAGGCTAATGAAATGGGAATCCCAAGCTTGACAGTGACAAACGTCCCAGGTTCAACTCTTTCTCGTGAAGCCAACCATACCATGCTTCTTCATGCAGGTCCTGAAATTGCCGTGGCATCAACCAAGGCCTATACAGCGCAAATTGCAGCCCTTGCCTTCCTTGCAAAAGCAGTCGGTGAAGCAAACGGCAATGATAAAGCGCAAGCCTTTGATTTGGTGCATGAGTTGTCAATCGTAGCTCAGTCTATCGAATCAACTCTTTCAGAGAAAGAAACCATTGAATCCAAGGTTCGTGATCTTCTTGAAACAACTCGCAATGCCTTTTATATTGGGCGTGGTCAAGATTACTACGTAGCTATGGAAGCAAGCCTTAAACTCAAAGAGATTTCTTACATCCAGTGTGAAGGCTTTGCAGCAGGAGAACTCAAGCATGGAACCATTGCCTTGATTGAAGAAGGAACACCTGTCTTGGCGCTCTTGTCAGATCCAGTCCTTGCCAACCATACTCGTGGAAATATCCAAGAAGTGGCAGCCCGTGGTGCGAAGGTTCTCACTATTGCAGAAGAAAATGTTGCCAAAGATACAGACGATATCGTCCTTACGACTGTACACCCTTACCTCTCACCAATCTCAATGGTCGTACCAACACAATTGGTCGCTTACTTTGCAACCCTTCACCGTGGACTTGATGTGGACAAACCACGTAACCTTGCTAAGTCAGTAACGGTAGAATAAGCTAAAAAGTCTAGTTATCTAGGCTTTTTCTTGTGAGCAAATTGGTTGCTTGTACTCATGATTCGTGTTAGAATAATTTTTCAAATTGAAGGACAGAGTAGATAGGGAGAATGGATATGGTAGAATTGGGAATTTCAACATTTGGGGAAACAACGGAGCTTGAAGGGACTGGACAGACTTACAGTCATGCCGAACGCATTCGCCAGTTGGTGGCGGAGATTGAGCTGGCTGATAAGGTTGGTTTGGATGTGTATGGGATTGGCGAGCACCATCGAGAGGACTTTGCAGTATCAGCCCCAGAGATTGTACTAGCAGCTGGGGCAGTCAATACCAAGAAAATCCGTTTGACCAGCGCAGTTAGTATTCTCTCGAGCATGGATCCGATTCGCTTGTTCCAACAATATGCCACTATCGATGCTTTGTCAAATGGACGTGCGGAGATTATGGCTGGAAGGGGTTCTTTCACGGAATCTTTTCCCTTGTTTGGATATGATTTGAAAGACTACGAAGCCCTCTTTGATGAGAAATTAGACTTGCTCCAGTTAGTCAATGAAAAAACAAAGCTAGACTGGAAAGGGCGATTGACTCAAACAATATCTGGCAAAGAAGTTTATCCTCGTCCAGTTCAGGACAAATTGCCCTTGTGGGTAGCGACAGGTGGTCATGTCGAATCAACAGTGAAGATTGCTCAGGCTGGTCTACCGATTGTTTATGCCATTATTGGTGGTAACCCTCGTTATTTTAAAAAGTTGATTCAGGCTTATCGTGAGATTGGAAGCGAAGCGGGCCATGCCAGTCATCAACTAAAGGTTGGGGCCCATTCTTGGGGATGGATTGCTGAAGATGGCGAGCAGGCGGTGAAAGATTATTTCCATCCGACCAAGCAAGTGGTGGATGCTATTTCTAAAGATCGTCCGCACTGGCAGGAATTGCGTTATGAGCAATATTTGGAGCAAGTTGGGCCAAATGGCGCCATGTTTGTGGGCAATCCAGATCAGGTGGCCGAAAAATTGATTCGCATTATTGAGGATTTAGGTTTGGACCGTTTCATGCTCCATCTACCGCTTGGTTCCATGCCTCATGAACAAGTCCTGAGAGCTATTGAACTATTCGGAATGCAAGTAGCACCCAAAGTACGGGCTTATTTTGCCATGAAAGAGGCTAAATAAAAAATCCTAATCAAGTTTATTATGACGGCAAATATTGTACAAAAATCAATCCCCCGAGCGTCAAGGCTTGGGGGGATTGTTCTATAGGAGGGCTAGTTTAGTTCTCTTTTTTGTTTTTTAGTAAGAAACCGAGACCTAGAAGGGCAAGGAGACTGATTCCTGCCAACAGGAGTTTGTTTTCGTTGAGCTTCCTGTATTTGAATTAGTTATATCTAGCTATGCAAAGGTTATACAGTAGCAGTTTTAGCTGACCCATTCACCGTTTTCATTGACCAAATAGCCTTCAACTCTTGTATTAACTGCAAGTTTACCTGATGAATCAACATAGTACCATTTGCCAGAAACTTCAAACCATTGATTTTCTTTCATAGCTCCTGATGGCTCAAGATAGTACCAAGTATCTCCATCCTTAACCCAACCGGTTGACATAGAGCCGTTACTATTTAGGAAGTACCAAACATTGCCATCTTTTACCCAACCAGTTGACATAGAGCCATCATCTTTTAGATAATACCAAGTATCTCCATCTTTGATCCAACCAGTAGCTAGAGAACCGTCTGCTTTATGGAAATACCAGATGCCATTTTCTTGTTTCCAACTAGCTTTAGTTGTCTGATTTGGAGTTTCTGGTCTTTTATTTGTATAAGCTGGAGTATAGGAAGTGACAATAGTTTGAGTATGCGTAGATGGAAGTGATTGAGTATTATTGTCCTTATGTGGTTGTGAAGCTTGTGAATCAGTTGGAGCTTGGCTAGATTTATCTTCTGTATTAGCTACTTTCGCATCTGGTTTTGCAGAATCAGGTTTAGCTTGTGGAGTTGGATCTGGATTTTGATGTTCAGGTTTGTTTGATCGGTTTGGAATATCGCTTGTACTTTGCTCTTGACCTTGACCTTGTTCTTGTCTAGAATTCGGAAGGTCAGATTTTGGTTTATCTTCCATAGCTGGACGGCTTTGAGAGACTCGAAGAACAGTAGCTGTAAGGGCATTCAATTTCAAGCCTTTTTCAGTCCATTCAAGTCCTTTCGGGTTGGCAATTCCGACTGGCCCTGCTTGGTTTTCATCTGCTAAAACTTCAGCATTTCTGAGGTGGGCGAAGGCAGTTCCCAAGTTAAATTCGCGAGCTTTTTCGTCCGCATTGACAAAGACTGCATAGATGTCTCCGTTTGGAGCAGTGATTTGGTAGCCAATCACTACGTCTTCTTTTGCCACACCATTTTGACCTGGGACAGTGATGAGGTGGACACGATCCTTGATATCTTGGAGACTCTTAAGTCGGAAGGCATCTGTAGATTGACGAAGGGCAATCAACCCTTTCATATAGTCACGGCTCTTGACATTTTCAGGATATGCTTTTCCATCTGTAGCCTTAGTCCAGTCAAACTTGTTGACTGCATCGCTAGAATCGTAAGAGTCATGGATGAAGTAAGGATAGTCAAATGGATTGCCATCCTTATCACGCAACAAGTGAGATTTGTTTGGTTGTTTGTCCTCTGCTACTGGAGTCTTGTAGGCTGGATCACGGAATTGTTTGGTACGTCCGTATTCCTGACCAGAGTGGATAAATGGAGTTCCTTGAGCTGTCAAGACCATGAGATTTCCAAGTCGCAAACGACGGTGGATTTCAGCATAGTTCTCAGCCTTGCTTGGGTCTTTTTTGATAGACTGGGCAATGATGTCAAAGAGGGTCAAGTTATCATGGGCTGCGATGTATTGGATGACATCTCCAGGATTGTCTGCTTCAAAGTTGGTTGGCTGAGCAATGAGATTTTTGAAGACAGTGTTGACATCACGCTTGCCACCTGTGATAAAGGCAGGTTGACCTTCATTTGGATAACCAGACTTGAGGTTGTTACGGATGTCATCTGAGAAGACAGCGACAGTATCGGTATGTTTCATCCAATCTTGGTCAGCTGCTTTAGTAGGCATGTTTTCATCACCGGCATAGGTTCTCCAACCTTCACCCAGCATGATGAGATTTGGATTGAGGGCGCGTGCAGCCTTGTAAGCTTCTTCGATAGAAGCCGCATCATGGTCTCCCATCATATCGAAGCGGAATCCATCTACTTTGTAGGTATCGACTAGGTATTTGATAGAATCAACTAGGAGCCGTTTGGTCATATGGTGAGTTGTCCCCAAACGTCCACCACCAAAGCTAGTTCGAGGTGTTCCGTCAGCATCCATAAAGTGGTAGTAGTTTGGCTCTAGGTCTTCAAAGAGATCGACTTTGGCTGTATGGTTATACACTACGTCCAGGATAGCTCCCATGCCACGTTTGTGGATTTCGTTGATGAGGTTTTTAAACTCTGCGATTCGTTTTTCTGGATTTTTAGGATCGCTTGAATACATACCAGTCAATGAGAAGTAGTTTTGAGGGTCATATCCCCAGTTGTAGTTGCTGTTGCTTGAAGCATAGTCAGACAAGCGTTCATGATTTTTCAATTCATTGACAAAGTAGTAAGATAAGACTGGAAGGAGCTGGATGTGGGTCACACCTAAGTCTTTGAGATAGTCTAGTTTTTCGATAAAGGCTTCAAAGGTACCAAATGGTTTAGTCAAATCTTTTGCGATGGCAGGATCTGAAGTGAAGTCACGCACATGAGCTTCATAGATGACAGCATCTTCGCGCGATTTAAAGTTGCGAATCTTACCATAAGTTAAGTCTTGGGGGCCTAGTTTGGCTGGATCTACAAAGGCAGCTTTAGCCACTTTATGGGCATCGTCAATCTTGGCATCATCACTATTCCAAGCAGCAAGAGATTTAGCGTAAGGATCGAGTGCAAGAACAGTTTTACCCTGACGCTCGATTTGGTATTGATAATAGTATCCAGTGAAATCAGTGATTCCTAGTTTGTTTGTGCTATCTAGAGTTTGTTTCCAAGTTCCTCTTTCTCCTTTTTCAAGAGCGACAGTTCCAACTACTTTGTCAGGATCATTCTTGTCGTAGACAACAACAGAAACCTTATCAGCACTTGGTGACCAAAGGGTTAAATCAACTTGTTTTCCTTCTTCTTTGAGGTCAGCTCCAAGTTTGCCATCATAGCTGTAAGTCTCATCTTTAAGGCGCCAGCTTGTTTTGGTAGTGAATTGGTCGGAATTGTAGCTAACAGTATAGGGATGTTTTGTGTCAGAGAAATCTCCGCTGTAGGTCACTTTTTTACCAGCTTCATCGATTGCGACATCAGTAATAGCTACTTTGTCTCCCAGGTGATTAGTGATGTTGGAGTGTTTGAGGATATCCTCTTTTTTAGCACCGACAAGTGTTGAAAAACTACTTTCAATGCTAGAAGTACCTACGTGTTGGGCTCCTGTCATACGGATATCATGGACATAGTATGGATTTGTGTAAATCGATTCGTCATCGTCTTTTAGGAAAATTTGGCTATGATTTTTCAAATCTGTGAACTTATAATCTTCTTTACGGATTTTCACGTCGTCTCCTTGTTTGCTCTCATCTAATAGCAAAAATCCAAATTCTTTGGCGGCATCCTTAAGAGGAATATCGATATAGCGACCGTATTTGCCTGTAGCTGTAAAGTCTGTTCCGTCAGGCCATTGAGCGCTACTTGGATTTTTTACATCTCCCCAGTACCAGAGAGATTTCTTGTCATAGTTGCCGTCAGTGCGGTAATAGTTGACGCGAACAGTACCTGCAGGTTGTGGTTCGTAAGAGAAAACCTTGTAATCTTGGTCTAACCAAGCCTCGTTCATTTGTGGAACTAGTTTTTCTACAGATTTATCGCCGGTTAGATTTTTTCCAGCTGTATTGTTGATGAGGAAGCTAATTTTCTTGGCTTGTTCTCCCTTTAATTTGACATCTAGGTAATAGCCGTAGTCATCTTTTTTGGCATCCTTAAAGGACAAGGCTCCGTTAGGCCAGTTTTCAGAAGGCTTTTCAACATCATCCCAAGTCCAAAGTCCTTGAGCATCCTTGTTTTCTTCAGGAAGTTTTTTGACATGGATACGGAAGTAGTTGTCTTCGATTGGCTCTTCTGCCTTAGTTTCAGTTGTTACTGGACTAGTAGAAGTAGTTGGTTCACTTGAACGATCTTGTCCAGTTTGTGGTGCTGAATCGGCTGGAGTTGCAGCAGGAGTTGTTGGCTCTGTTGCAGGTTTTTCTTCTTTTTCCTCTAGGGAAGCGTTTGCATTTACGGGTGAAGAAAAATCGCTTTCGTTCTTGCCAGAGCTCGTTGCTGTATCAGTAAGAGGTTGGGCAAGGGCAGTAGTAGTTTCACTATTACTTGCGTTAGTGGTTGGTGTACTTTCGTCGGCTGAGATAGTTGGTGTAGCCATGGCAAGTAGGACAAGGCTTGCGCCGATAAGGACAGAACCAGTTCCATTTTTGAGGGAACGGATGCTGTAAACCATTTTTTTCTCAGTTTGAGCTGGTGTTTTTCTCATAATGATTCTCCAATCAATAAATTTTTATACCAGTATAGCATGCAGTAGGAAATAGTGCAAGCGTTTTCTTTGATTTGTAAAAGAAATTCTTACTTTTGAGAAGTTTTCCGTACTATTTTATACATCAGTATAAATGATGGAGATAAAAATGTCACATAAGCAAAGCCGTATTATTAGGAAGATGAGGTGTTCTCAGCTATTTTTATTCAGAAATTGATTTCTAATATTTCTTTAAAAAGTTCATCTAGCGAAATTATAAATAGGAAGAGAAAAAGCTAGCGCTTCTCAAGTTTTATCTAGTTTCCAAACTATAGCATTTACTGGAAATCTAAAGAAAATATCAGAAAAATTCAGCAAACGTTTTCTTCTTATTTTCTTGACTTTTTGCTGGTTTGTGCTTGACTTTTACTTGAAATTTGATAGACTATAGACAAATAGGAAAACGTATTCATTTAAAAACGGAGGAATAAGGAATGAATCAAGAAAAACGTTTGCATCGCTTTGTCAAAAAGTGTGGACTCGGTGTGTGTAGTGCTGTTGTTGCGGCCTTTTTATTGAGCGCTCAGGGAGTAGCTTTGGCTACAGAGCAAGGGAATCGTCCAGTTGAGACAGAAAACATCGCTCGTGGAAAACAAGCTAGTCAAAGTTCTACTGCTTATGGAGGAGCTGCTACACGAGCAGTGGATGGTAATGTTGACAGTGACTATGGGCACCATTCTGTAACGCATACAAACTTTGAAGACAATGCTTGGTGGCAAGTTGATCTCGGAAAAACAGAGAATGTTGGAAAAGTTAAACTTTACAATCGTGGAGATGGGAATGTAGCTAATCGTCTTTCCAATTTTGATGTTGTTTTGTTAAATGAAGCAAAACAAGAAGTTGCTCGTCAACACTTTGATAGTTTGAATGGGAAGGCAGAACTTGAAGTTTTCTTCACCGCCAAAGGCGCTCGTTATGTAAAAGTGGAGTTGAAAACTAAAAATACCCCATTGAGCTTGGCAGAAGTGGAAGTATTCCGTTCAGCAACAACTCAAGTTGGACAGGATAGAACTGCACCGGTAGTAGATCAAACATCAGCATTGAAAGACTACCTTTTTGGCTTAACTTATAATCCTTTGGATATTTTAACTCGCAAGGGAGAATCCTTAGAAAATCGCTACAACACAAGTGCTAAGGAACAAAATGGAGAGTTTGTCATTGTAGAAAAAATCAAGAAAACCCTCTCTACAGGCACAGCAGATGTTTCCATCAATGGAAATCAAAATGTCTTCCTAGGTGGCTTGTATAAGGCAAACCAAAATCTGCTAGAAAATCAGCCAGAATTGATTAGTCTTGCCCGTGCAAAGGGGACAGTCAGCGTCGATTTACCTGGTATGATTCAGTCTGACAGCCGAATTGAAGCAGATCCTACAACTAGTGGTATGCAGTCTGCGATGAATACCTTGGTTGAAAGATGGACAAAGAATTACTCATCTAGCCATTCCGTTCCTGCCCGTGTTCAGTATGAATCAACTACAGCCTATAGCATGAATCAATTGAAAGCAAAATTTGGTGCAGACTTTGAAAAAGCAGGCGCACCGCTCAAGATTGACTTTGAGGCTGTGCAAAAGGGTGAAAAGCAAATTGAAGTTGTAAACTTTAAACAAATCTACTATACAGCGACATTTGATGCACCGACCAATCCAGCAGCTGTATTTGACAAGAGTGTGACACCTGAAGATTTAAAACAAAGAGGCGTTGATTCACAAACTCCACCTGTATATGTATCAAACGTTTCTTACGGACGTCAAATCTATGTTAAGTTTGAGTCAACAAGTAAGTCTACTGAATTAAAAGCAGCTATCAATGCGGTTATCAAAGGCGCAACAATTGCTCCAAATTCTGAATGGAGCCGTCTATTGAAGAATACTTCTGTAACAGCGGTAATTGTAGGAGGTAATGCTAGCGGTGCTGCCAAAGTTGTCACAGGAACAGTCGAAAACTTGAAGGAACTCATCAGAGAAGGAGCCAACTTTAGCGCTCAAAGTCCAGCTGTGCCAATCTCATATAAGACTGCCTTCCTAAAAGATAATGCCCAAGCAACTTTACAAAATAGTACAGACTATATCGAAACGAAGGTTACTTCTTACAAAAATGGCTTCTTGAAACTTCATCATAAGGGTGCTTATGTTGCGCGCTACTACATCTATTGGGATGAAATTACATATGATGAACAAGGAAATCCAGAAATTCGTTCACGTCAATGGGAAGATAACGGAAAAAACAGAACTTCAGGCTTCCAAACAGAGATTCAATTTAAAGGAAATGTCCGTAATCTTCGTATCAAGGTTCAAGAAAAGACGGGTCTTGTATGGGAACCATGGCGTACAGTTTACAACCGCACAGACTTACCACTAGTACAACAGCGTACAATTACACATTGGGGAACAACTCTAAACCCTAAAGTTGATGAAAAAATTGTGAATGAGTAACAATTTGATTTACTTGATTCGATAGTAAACAGTGAAGAGGAGGAACTTCGATTTCTCCTCTTTTATGATTGACTTTTGAGAGAATGAAAAGATGAAAAGGGTAACTTCTATAGCAGATTGAAACTAGAATAGTACGTTGTTGCTATTAAAATATTTTCAAACGTCTCATACTTAATTCCACCATAAAAATCCGTTTTAGACTAATTTCCACTTCGGTTAGGTAAGTAGAAGTTACTTTGAGAAGTTACCTACGAAAAAAATTACCAAAAATCTACAGAATCCCTTGAAAAATCTAGCTAAATAGGGTATAATGTGAGTAATCATTTGTCGTAGGTTTTGTCTGAAATATTGTCCAGACAAGGCTCACAGCAGTTAAATCTTCTGAAAAAGTCAGATTTAGCTGCTCTTTTTGTGCTTTTTTTCAGTATTTTGAGTACTTGTAACAAAGACTTAAAGATTCTGAAAATTTATCAAAGGGACACGGTGATAGGGGTTTTACAACCATATGACGATTAGAAAGCCTGATTGACAAGGCTTGGAACTTATTTACAAAGGAGAATCATCTTGGCAGGACATGACGTTCAATACGGGAAACATCGTACCCGTCGTAGTTTTTCAAGAATTAAAGAAGTTCTTGACTTACCAAATTTGATTGAAATTCAAACTGACTCATTCAAAGATTTCCTAGACCATGGTCTGAAGGAAGTGTTTGAAGATGTATTGCCAATTTCAAACTTCACAGACACAATGGAGTTGGAATTTGTTGGATATGAAATCAAGGAACCAAAATACACGCTAGAAGAAGCTCGTATCCATGATGCTAGCTACTCAGCACCAATTTTTGTAACCTTCCGCTTGATCAATAAAGAAACAGGCGAAATCAAGACCCAAGAAGTTTTCTTTGGTGACTTCCCAATCATGACAGAAATGGGTACTTTTATCATCAATGGTGGTGAACGTATCATCGTATCTCAGTTGGTCCGCTCACCAGGTGTTTACTTTAACGACAAAGTAGACAAAAACGGTAAAGTGGGCTACGGTTCAACTGTTATCCCTAACCGTGGAGCTTGGTTGGAACTTGAAAGCGACTCAAAAGATATCGCCTATACTCGTATCGACCGTACTCGTAAGATTCCATTTACAACCTTGGTTCGTGCGCTTGGTTTCTCAGGTGATGATGAAATCTTTGATATCTTTGGTGATAGCGAATTGGTTCGCAACACTGTTGAAAAAGATATCCACAAGAATCCAATGGATTCTCGTACAGACGAAGCCTTGAAAGAAATTTACGAACGCCTTCGTCCAGGTGAGCCTAAGACTGCTGAAAGCTCACGTAGCTTGCTTGTGGCTCGTTTCTTTGACCCACGTCGCTATGACTTGGCAGCCGTTGGTCGTTACAAGATTAACAAAAAACTCAATGTCAAAACACGCTTGCTTAACCAAACAATTGCGGAGCCATTGGTAGATCCTGAAACAGGAGAAATCTTGGTAGAAGCTGGTACAATCATGACTCGTAGTGTGATTGAAAGCATTGAAAGCCATTTGGATGGTGATTTGAACAAGATTGTTTACATTCCAAATGATGCAGCTGTTGTGACTGAGCCAGTTGTTCTTCAAAAATTCAAGGTTGTTGCTCCAACTGATCCAGACCGTGTCGTAACTATCATTGGTAATGCCAATCCAGATGACAAGGTTCGTATCGTCACTCCTGCAGATATTCTTGCTGAAATGAGCTACTTCCTCAACTTGGCTGAAGGACTTGGTCGTGTAGATGATATCGACCACCTTGGAAACCGTCGTATCCGTGCGGTTGGTGAATTGCTTGCTAACCAAGTACGTCTTGGACTTTCTCGTATGGAACGTAATGTCCGTGAACGTATGTCTGTTCAGGACAATGAAGTCTTGACACCACAACAAATCATCAATATCCGTCCGGTAACAGCTGCGGTGAAAGAATTCTTTGGTTCATCACAGTTGTCACAGTTCATGGATCAACACAACCCACTTTCTGAGTTGTCTCACAAACGCCGTTTGTCAGCCTTGGGACCTGGTGGTTTGACACGTGACCGTGCTGGATATGAAGTACGTGACGTGCACTACACTCACTACGGTCGTATGTGTCCAATCGAGACACCTGAAGGACCTAACATCGGTTTGATTAACAACTTGTCATCTTACGGACACTTGAACAAATATGGATTTGTTCAAACACCATACCGTAAGGTTGACCGTGAAACAGGTGTTGTCACGAACGAAATCGTTTGGTTGACAGCCGATGAAGAAGATGAATTTACTGTAGCACAGGCTAACTCTCGTCTGAATGAAGATGGAACCTTTGCTGAGAAGATTGTCATGGGACGTCACCAAGGGGTCAACCAAGAGTATCCAGCTAATATTGTTGACTACATGGACGTTTCACCAAAACAGGTAGTTGCCGTTGCGACAGCATGTATTCCTTTCTTGGAAAACGATGACTCCAACCGTGCCCTCATGGGAGCCAACATGCAACGTCAGGCTGTGCCATTGATCAATCCTCAGGCACCTTACGTTGGTACTGGTATGGAATACCAAGCAGCCCACGATTCAGGAGCTGCTGTGATTGCTCAGTATGACGGTAAAGTTACCTATGCAGATGCTGACAAGGTAGAAGTTCGTCGTGAAGATGGTTCATTGGACGTTTACCACATCCAAAAATTCCGTCGATCAAACTCAGGTACTGCCTACAACCAACGTACTCTCGTAAAAGTTGGCGATGTCGTTGAAAAAGGCGATTTCATCGCTGACGGACCTTCTATGGAAAATGGAGAAATGGCGCTTGGACAAAACCCAATCGTTGCCTACATGACTTGGGAAGGTTACAACTTCGAGGATGCTGTTATCATGAGCGAACGCTTGGTTAAAGATGATGTCTACACATCTGTTCACCTTGAAGAATACGAATCAGAAACACGAGATACAAAGCTTGGGCCTGAAGAAATCACTCGCGAAATTCCAAACGTTGGGGAAGATGCCCTTAAAGACCTTGACGAAATGGGTATTATCCGTATCGGTGCTGAGGTTAAAGAAGGTGATATCCTTGTAGGTAAAGTAACACCTAAGGGTGAGAAAGACCTTTCAGCTGAAGAACGTCTCTTGCACGCTATTTTCGGAGACAAGTCTCGTGAAGTGCGCGACACTTCTCTTCGTGTACCACACGGTGCCGATGGTGTCGTTCGTGATGTTAAGATCTTTACACGTGCAAATGGAGATGAGTTGCAATCAGGTGTTAACATGCTGGTTCGTGTTTACATCGCTCAAAAACGTAAGATCAAGGTCGGAGATAAGATGGCCGGACGTCACGGAAATAAAGGGGTTGTCTCTCGTATTGTTCCTGTAGAAGATATGCCTTACCTTCCAGACGGAACTCCAGTCGACATCATGTTGAACCCACTTGGGGTGCCATCACGTATGAATATCGGTCAGGTTATGGAGCTCCACCTTGGTATGGCGGCTCGTACTCTTGGTATCCACATTGCAACACCAGTCTTTGACGGAGCAAGTTCTGAAGACCTTTGGTCAACCGTTAAAGAAGCAGGTATGGATAGTGATGCCAAAACAATCCTTTACGATGGCCGTACTGGTGAACCATTTGATAACCGTGTTTCTGTCGGAGTCATGTACATGATCAAACTCCACCACATGGTTGATGATAAATTGCATGCGCGTTCTGTCGGACCTTACTCAACTGTTACCCAACAACCACTCGGAGGTAAAGCTCAGTTTGGTGGACAACGTTTCGGTGAGATGGAGGTTTGGGCTCTTGAAGCCTACGGTGCGTCAAATGTCCTTCAAGAAATCTTGACTTACAAGTCTGACGATATCAACGGACGTTTGAAAGCTTATGAAGCTATTACAAAAGGAAAACCAATTCCAAAACCAGGTGTTCCAGAATCCTTCCGAGTTCTTGTCAAAGAATTGCAATCTCTTGGTCTTGACATGCGTGTCCTAGACGAAGATGACCAAGAAGTGGAACTTCGCGACTTGGATGAAGGAATGGACGAAGATGTCATCCACGTAGATGACCTTGAAAAAGCCCGCGAAAAAGCAGCACAAGAGGCTAAAGCAGCCTTTGAAGCTGAAGAAGCTGAGAAAGCAACAAAAGCGGAAGCAACAGAAGAAGCTGCTGAAGAAGAATAAGCAGTTCACTTAGAATAGAAAGGGAAGAAATAGTGGTTGATGTAAATCGTTTTAAAAGTATGCAAATCACCCTAGCTTCTCCAAGCAAAGTCCGTTCATGGTCTTATGGAGAAGTCAAAAAACCTGAAACAATCAATTACCGTACCTTGAAACCAGAACGTGAAGGACTCTTTGATGAAGTTATCTTTGGTCCTACAAAAGACTGGGAATGTGCTTGTGGTAAGTATAAACGCATTCGTTACAGAGGAATTGTTTGTGACCGTTGTGGGGTTGAAGTAACGCGTACAAAAGTTCGTCGTGAGCGTATGGGACATATCGAATTGAAAGCTCCTGTATCTCACATCTGGTACTTCAAGGGGATTCCAAGCCGTATGGGCTTGACCCTTGATATGAGCCCTCGTGCCCTCGAGGAAGTGATCTACTTTGCGGCTTATGTGGTGATTGATCCAAAGGATACACCACTTGAGCACAAGTCTATCATGACAGAGCGCGAATACCGTGAGCGCTTGCGTGAGTATGGTTATGGATCATTCGTTGCCAAAATGGGTGCCGAAGCCATCCAAGACCTATTGAAACAAGTAGATCTTGAAAAAGAAATTGCTGAACTCAAAGAAGAGTTGAAAACAGCGACTGGACAAAAACGTGTCAAAGCCATCCGTCGTTTGGATGTTTTGGATGCCTTTTACAAGTCTGGAAACAAGCCTGAATGGATGATTCTCAACATCCTTCCGGTTATTCCACCAGATCTTCGTCCAATGTTGCAGTTGGATGGTGGTCGTTTTGCCTCATCTGACTTGAACGACCTTTACCGCCGTGTTATCAACCGTAACAACCGTTTGGCTCGTTTGCTTGAGTTGAATGCACCAGGTATCATCGTTCAAAATGAGAAGCGTATGCTTCAAGAAGCGGTTGACGCTTTGATTGACAATGGTCGTCGTGGTCGTCCAATCACAGGACCAGGTAGCCGTCCACTGAAATCATTGAGCCACATGCTTAAAGGTAAACAAGGACGCTTCCGTCAAAACTTGCTTGGTAAACGTGTTGACTTCTCAGGACGTTCAGTTATCGCCGTTGGTCCAACTCTTAAGATGTACCAATGTGGTGTGCCACGTGAAATGGCAATCGAGCTCTTTAAACCATTCGTTATGCGTGAAATCGTTGCGCGTGATATCGTGCAAAACGTCAAAGCTGCTAAACGCTTGGTGGAACGCGGAGATGAGCGTATCTGGGATATTCTTGAAGAAGTGATTAAAGAACACCCAGTGCTTTTGAACCGCGCACCGACCCTTCACCGTTTGGGTATCCAAGCCTTCGAGCCAGTCTTGATTGATGGTAAGGCCCTTCGCTTGCACCCGCTTGTCTGTGAAGCCTACAATGCCGACTTTGACGGGGACCAAATGGCCATCCACGTACCGCTTTCAGAAGAAGCCCAAGCAGAAGCTCGTATCTTGATGCTAGCTGCTGAGCACATCTTGAACCCGAAAGATGGTAAACCAGTTGTTACTCCGTCTCAGGACATGGTTTTGGGTAACTACTACTTGACCATGGAAGAAGCTGGTCGTGAAGGTGAAGGAATGGTCTTCAAAGACCGTGACGAAGCGGTTATGGCTTACCGTAATGGTTATGTTCACCTCCACTCACGTGTTGGTATCGCAACAGACAGCCTCAACAAGCCTTGGACAGAAGAGCAAAAACATAAGGTCTTGCTCACAACAGTTGGTAAAATCCTCTTCAACGACATCATGCCAGAGGGGCTACCATACTTGCAAGAACCAAACAATGCCAACTTGACAGAAGGCGTTCCAGCTAAATACTTCTTGCCACTTGGTGGAGATATCAAGGAAGCAATCAGCAAACTTGAACTCAACCCTCCATTCAAGAAGAAAAATCTTGGAAATATCATCGCTGAAATCTTCAAACGTTTCCGTACGACAGAAACTTCTGCTCTACTTGACCGCATGAAGAACCTCGGTTACCACCACTCAACTCTTGCAGGATTGACAGTGGGTATCGCCGATATCCCAGTCGTTGATGACAAGGCTGAAATCATTGAAGAATCACACAAACGTGTAGAACAAATCACCAAACAATTCCGTCGTGGTATGATCACAGACGACGAGCGTTACAATGCCGTTACAGCTGAATGGCGTGCTGCCCGTGAAAAACTTGAGAAACGCTTGATTGCCAACCAAGATCCTAAGAACCCAATCGTTATGATGATGGACTCTGGAGCCCGTGGTAACATCTCAAACTTCTCACAGCTTGCCGGTATGCGTGGTCTGATGGCGGCTCCGAACGGACGTATCATGGAATTGCCAATCCTTTCAAACTTCCGCGAAGGTTTGTCAGTACTCGAAATGTTCTTCTCAACTCACGGTGCCCGTAAAGGTATGACCGATACGGCCCTTAAGACAGCCGACTCAGGTTACTTGACTCGTCGTTTGGTTGACGTTGCCCAAGACGTTATCATCCGTGAGGACGACTGTGGAACTGACCGTGGTCTCTTGATCCGCTCTATCGCAGAAGGAAAAGAGATGATTGAGTCTCTAGAAGAACGTCTCAACGGTCGTTACACTAAGAAAACTGTTAAACATCCAGAAACTGGTGCAGTGATTATCGGTCCAAATGAGTTGATTACAGAAGACAAGGCGCGTGAAATTGTGAATGCTGGTGTGGAAGAAGTGACTATCCGCTCTGTATTTACATGTAACACTCGTCATGGTGTCTGCCGTCACTGTTATGGTATCAACTTGGCGACTGGTGATGCGGTTGAAGTTGGTGAAGCAGTTGGTACAATCGCTGCCCAATCTATCGGGGAACCTGGTACACAGCTTACAATGCGTACCTTCCACACGGGTGGGGTTGCCTCAAATACCGATATCACTCAGGGTCTTCCTCGTGTACAAGAAATCTTTGAAGCCCGCAATCCTAAAGGGGAAGCGGTTATCACAGAGGTTAAAGGACAAGTTACAGCTATCGAAGAAGATGCATCAACTCGTACTAAGAAAGTCTTTGTTAAGGGTGAAACTGGCGAAGGTGAATATGTCGTTCCATTTACCGCTCGTATGCGTGTTGAAGTTGGAGACCAAGTAGCGCGTGGTGCTGCTCTTACAGAAGGTTCTATCCAACCAAAACGTCTCCTTGCAGTCCGTGATGTCTTGTCAGTTGAAACGTACCTTCTCGGTGAAGTACAAAAAGTTTACCGTAGCCAAGGGGTAGAAATCGGTGACAAACACATCGAGGTAATGGTTCGTCAAATGATCCGTAAAGTCCGTGTCATGGATCCAGGTGACACAGATCTTCTCATGGGTACCCTCATGGATATCAATGACTTTACAGATGCTAACAAAGATGTCCTTATCGCAGGTGGAGTTCCAGCGACAGGTCGCCCAGTCCTTATGGGAATTACCAAAGCCTCACTTGAAACCAACAGTTTCTTGTCAGCGGCTTCCTTCCAGGAAACAACCCGTGTCCTTACTGACGCGGCTATCCGTGGTAAGAAAGACCATCTCCTTGGACTTAAAGAAAATGTTATCATCGGTAAGATCATCCCAGCAGGTACTGGTATGGCTCGTTACCGTAACCTTGAACCACATGCTATCAATGAAGAAGAATACCTTAATCCTCCAGTAGAGGAAGAAGGAAATGAAGAAACAACAGAAGTAGTTGTGGATACTACCGTTGAAACTGTGGAAGAAACAGTAGAATAAAAGAGAATGAGAGAGCCTTCGGGTTCTCTTTTTATTTTCTGAAAATTTTCTCTATTTTTCCATAAAATGTGGTAAAATAATACTCAATGAAAATCAAAGAGCAAACTAGGAAACTAGCCGCAGGTTGCTCAAAGCACTGCTTTGAGGTGGTAGATAGAACTGACGAAGNNTTTGAGGTTGCAGATAGAGTTGACGTGGTTTGAAGAGATTTTCGAAGAGTATAAAAGAAAGAAGCTGACAAAGGAGACAGGGATGGAACAAACATTTTTTATCATTAAACCAGATGGTGTAAAAAGAGGACTAGTTGGTGAAGTGTTGAAACGTATCGAACAACGTGGATTTACAATCGAAAAATTGGAGTTGCGTACAAAGGTTTCAGAAGGGTTAATTGACCAGCACTATCAGGACTTGGTTGGTCAAAGTTTTTACCCACCGATTCGTGAATTTATGACTTCAGGACCGGTTCTTGTAGGTATCATTTCTGGTCCCAAAGTAATCGAAACTTGGCGGACCATGATGGGTGCGACTCGTCCAGAAGAAGCTTTACCAGGGACTATTCGAGGTGATTTTGCAAAAGCTGCTAGTGAAAACCAAGCTATTCAAAATGTTGTACATGGTTCAGATTCAGAAGAGTCAGCTAAGCGAGAAATTGCTCTTTGGTTTTAAGAGTGGATTGGTTCAATCAATTGGTTAAAAGCTCATTTGAATAGAAAGTATAGTCAATTAGTTTAAGACATGACGCATGATATCAAACTTTTTAGTTTTTGATATGGTGCGTTTTTTGATTTCAAGTTTAGCCTTTCGTGTGTACTGACCCCAAAAAGTTAGACAATTAATTTATCCAAAGGATTTAGTTCTGTATTGCACAGGGCTAAGTCCTTTTAGTTTTACCTTAATTCGTTTGTTGTTGTAGTAATCAATATAGTCTACAATAGCTTGTTCCAATTGCTTAAGCGACTGAAATGACTTCTCATAACCGTAAAACATTTCCGATTTCAGAATCCCAAAGAAGGACTCCATCATACCATTGTCTGGGCTGTTACCCTTACGTGACATGGATGCTTGAATTCCCTTACCCTCAAGAAACTGATGATAAGAATCGTGTTGGTATTGCCAACCTTGGTCACTATGAAGAATCGTATTCTCGTAGTGCTTCTCTGTGAATGCCTGTTCCAACATTGTTTTTACTTGTTCTAAGTTGGGTGAAGTTGAAAGATTATAGGCGATAATTTCGCTATTAAAACCATCTAAAACTGGTGATAAGTAAAGCTTTTGAGTACTTGCTGGAATGGCAAATTCTGTCACATCTGTGTAGCACTTTTCCATTGTTTTAGAGCCTTCAAATTGGCGTTGAATAAGGTTATCTGCCTTCTTACCAACATCTCCTTTATGAGAAGAATATTTTCGTTTCTGTCGCATTTTAGCTTGTAAATTGAGTACTTTCATCAAGCGTTGAACTCTTTTATGATTTACCAGATAGCCACGATTTATTAGTTCTAAATGAACCCGACGATAACCATAATTTCCCTTGTGTTCGATAAAAATGGATTGAATTTCAGCTTTAAGCTCTTGATCCTTATCTGGTTTATCTAGCTGTTTCAAGTGATAGTAGTAGGTCGAACGAGCTAGTTTAATGGCTTTTAGAAGAATATCTAACGAAAACTCAGTCATTAATTCTTGAACAATTTCTGTCTTTCTTCTTTCTCTTTTTCCTCCTTCAATCGGAGTTCTCTTAACTTTTTTAGGATGGCATTCTCCGCTCTCAGGTACTCATTTTCTGCTTGAAGACGTTCTAATTCTGTCCTCTCTTCAGGTCTCTTTTTTGGCTTACGTCCCATTTTAGGTACTCTCCCTCTTGTTTTCTCAACAATAGTATACCCGTTTTTCTTGTATTGTGCTAGCCAATTAAGAAGTATCGTACGACTTGGGAGGCCGTATTCAAGAGAAACTCTATCTTTAGTCCAGCCTTCATGTAAGACTTTATGAATCATTTCTTGTTTTAAATCAGGAGAATAGTAACGATTTTTTCCTTTTTTGACGAACTCTATTCCGTAACGATCAATCAATTTAATCATATACCTAAGATTAGAATTGTTTATCCCAAATTTATTTGAAAGCTTCTCTAAGCTATATCCTTGTTTTCTAAGTTCATAGATCTGAACTTTATCATCATAAGTTAATTTCATAATAAAAACACCCCAAAAGTTAGATTTTTTCTGTCTAACTTTTGGGGTGCAGTTCACGTGTTTGTTTAGCGTCTAAAAGAGACATTTGAGAAGATTGAAAACAGTTCTCTCTTTTCTCCGAGTATAATGATTGGTAGGAAGGGAGAGAAAAGATGAAATCAATGAGAATCTTATTTTTGTTAGTTTTAATTCAAATTAGTTTGAGTAGCTGTTTTCTATGGAAGGAATGCATCTTGTCCTTTAAACAAAGTACAGCTTTTTTCATCGGAAGTATGGTCTTCGTTTCAGGAATCTGTGCTGGAGTAAATTATCTTTATACCCGTAAGCAAGAAGTCCATAGTGTCCTAGCCAGTAAGCAGTCAGTGAAGCTTTTTTACAGTATCCTGCTCTTAATTAATTTGTTAGGAGCTGTTCTTGTCCTGTCAGATAACTTGTTCATCAAAAATACGCTGCAGCAAGAATTAGTTGACTTTTTATTGCCATCCTTTTTCTTTCTATTTGGGCTAGATTTGCTGATTTTTTTACCCTTGAAAAAATACATGCGTGATTTGCTTGCTATGCTAGATAGAAAAAAGACAGTGTTGGTGACTATTTTAGCAACACTTCTCTTCTTAAGAAATCCAATGACCATTGTCTCACTTCTGATTTATATTGGACTGGGTTTGTTTTTTGCAGCCTATCTTGTCCCAAATTCGGTTAAAAAGGAAGTTTCCTTTTATGGTCATATTTTCCGAGATCTTGTATTGGTCATTGCTACACTCATTTTCTTTTAGAGAAAGCTTGTTTTTATGGATGTTATGATGGTAATACTCTTCGAAAATCAAATTCAAACTACGTCAGCGTCGCCTTGCCGTACTCAAGTACAGCCTGCGGCTAGCTTCCTAGTTTGCTCTTTGATTTTCATTGAGTATAAGTTTAGTAGGAAAATAGACACAAAAGAAAAGTTTTTGGTATAATAAGAATATGTACACAAAAAATGAAGAAGAGCTACAAGCCTTAGGGGAGCGTTTGGGTCATCTATTAGAAAAGAATGATGTTTTAATCTTAACTGGAGAACTGGGTGCAGGTAAAACGACCTTTACTAAAGGACTTGCTAAAGGTTTACAGATTTCTCAAATGATTAAGAGTCCAACCTATACTATCGTAAGAGAGTATGAGGGGCGTCTTCCGCTTTTCCATTTAGATGTTTATCGTATTGAAGGAGATGCGGATTCTATCGACTTGGATGAATTTCTCTTTGGTGGAGGCGTGACTGTTATTGAGTGGGGAAATCTCTTAGGAGATGCCTTGCCAGATACTTATTTAGAGTTGGAAATTCTAAAAGAAGAAGACGGTCGCAGATTACATTTTCAAGCAAAGGGTTTGCGTGCAGAAAAGCTTTTAGAGGAGCTTCAACATGGAGTATGAATTGCTCATTAGGGAAGCAGAGCCTAAAGATGCAGCTGAATTAGTGTTCTTTTTAAATCGTGTAAGTTTGGAGACAGATTTTACCAGCCTAGACAGAGATGGTATTCTCTTGACCAGTGAGGAGATGGAAATATTCCTCAACAAGCAAGCTAGTTCGGACAATCAGATAACCTTACTTGCATTCTTAAATGATAAAATTGCTGGTATTGTAAATATTACAGCTGACCAGCGCAAGAGAGTCCGTCATATTGGAGACTTCTTCATTGTGATTGGCAAAAGATATTGGAATAATGGCTTGGGAAGTTTGTTGCTAGAAGAAGCGATAGAGTGGGCACAAGCAAGTGGCATTCTGCGTCGTCTCCAACTGACTGTCCAAACTCGTAATCAAGCAGCAGTCCATCTTTATCAAAAGCATGGCTTTGTCATTGAAGGTCGCCAAGAGCGTGGAGCATATATAGAAGAAGGGAAATTTATCGATGTTTACTTGATGGGTAAACTGATAGATTAGTAGAAATATGGTTAAAAAAATTATTGGAATGGTGCTAGCTTTACTTTCTGTAACTGTAGTAGGAGCAGGTATTTTTGCTTATACTATTTATCAACAAGGGACAGAAACCTTAGCTAAAACCTATAAAAAAATTGGAGAAGAAACCAAGGTTATCGAAGCGACTGAACCTTTGACCATTCTGTTAATGGGAGTGGACACCGGAAATGCTGAACGAACTGAAACTTGGGTCGGTAGAAGTGATAGCATGATCTTGATGACAGTGAATCCTAAAACTAAAAAAACAACGATGATGAGTTTAGAACGGGATATTCTGACGCGCATTGAATCAGGGAATGGTCAGGCTCATGAAGCGAAACTGAATTCAGCATATGCAGATGGTGGAGCAGAGCTTGCTATAGAAACCATTCAAAAAATGATGAATATCCATATTGATCGCTATGTGATGGTTAATATGAAAGGGTTGCAAAAACTAGTGGATGCAGTAGGTGGTATTACAGTCAATAATACCCTAGGTTTCCCAATTTCTATCAGTGACCAAGAAGAATTTAATACCATTTCTATCGGTGTTGGGGAGCAACATATTGGGGGAGAAGAAGCCCTAGTCTATGCACGAATGCGTTACCAAGATCCTGAGGGAGATTATGGTCGTCAAAAACGTCAACGTGAAGTTATTCAAAAAGTCATGGAAAAAGCTCTCAGTTTAAATAGCGTTGGTCATTATCAAGAGATTCTAAAAGCTTTGAGTGACAATATGCAGACCAATATTGATTTATCTGCAAAAAGTATTCCTAACTTGCTAGGCTATAAAGATTCATTTAAAACCATTGAAACTCAGCAGTTGCAGGGTGAAGGAGAGATGCTTCAAGGTGTTTCTTACCAGATTGTTTCGAGAGCTCATATGTTGGAAATGCAAAATCTACTCCGACGTTCTTTGGGACAAGAAGAAGTCACTCAGCTTGAAACCAATGCGGTCTTATTTGAAGATTTATTTGGACGAGCACCTGTTGGTGATGAAGATAATTAACTTTTGATACAAATAAAAAATCAATCGTAGGAAAATTCCTGCGATTTTTTCAAAAAAATACGAATAGATAGGTAGGAGGAAACATGAAAGCAGAAATCATTGCTGTTGGAACAGAGATTTTGACAGGACAGATTGTCAACACCAATGCTCAGTTTTTATCAGAAAAACTAGCTGAGATTGGAGTGGACGTATATTTTCAGACGGCTGTAGGAGACAATGAAGCTCGTCTCTTGACTTTACTTGAGATTGCCAGTCAACGTAGCAGTCTGGTGATTTTGACAGGTGGTTTAGGGCCGACTGAGGACGATTTGACCAAACAAACTCTGGCTAAATTTTTAGGGAAAGAATTAGTCTTCGATCCTCAGGCTCAGGAGAAGTTAGATGTCTTTTTCGCCCAGCGACCAGATTATGCCCGAACACCGAATAACGAAAGACAAGCCCAAATTGTAGAAGGAGCGACTCCACTGCCAAACGAAACGGGGCTGGCTGTGGGAGGAATACTAGAAGTAGATGGAGTGACCTACGTTGTCCTTCCTGGTCCGCCAAGTGAATTGAAGCCTATGGTCTTAAACCAACTTCTACCCAAGTTGATGACAGGGAGCAAGCTGTATTCCCGAGTTCTTCGTTTCTTTGGGATTGGCGAAAGTCAGTTGGTTACGATTTTGGCTGATTTAATTGATAATCAGACCGATCCTACATTGGCACCTTATGCCAAGACAGGAGAGGTAACCCTGCGTCTGTCAACAAAGGCTAGCAGTCAAGAAGAGGCGAATCAAGCGTTGGATATTTTGGAACATCAAATTTTGGATCGCCAGACCTTTGAAGGACTTTCTTTACGAGACCTTTGTTATGGTTATGGGGAAGAAACTAGTTTAGCCAGCATTGTGGTAGAAGAACTGAAAAAACAAGGGAAAACCATCACGGCTGCCGAGAGTTTGACGGCGGGTCTTTTCCAAGCTAGGGTAGCGGATTTTCCAGGAGCTTCAAGTATATTTAAGGGTGGTTTTGTGACCTATAGCTTGGAGGAAAAATCAAAAATGTTGGATATTCCTGCCAAGGATTTGGAAGAACACGGTGTGGTATCTGAATTTACAGCACAGAAGATGGCTGAGCAGGCACGAAACAAGACTCAATCTGATTTTGGCCTTAGTTTGACTGGAGTGGCAGGACCAGATAGTCTAGAAGGGCACCCAGCTGGGACAGTCTTCATAGGCTTGGCACAGGAGCATGGAACTGAGGTCATCAAGGTGAATATTGGAGGCAGAAGTCGAGCAGATGTACGTCACATTGCTGTTATGCATGCCTTTAACCTAGTTCGCAAGGCTTTATTAAGTGACTAACTTTTGATATAATAGTAGATAGGTCTGAGGACCATTAGAATGTAGGAGAATAGAATGGCGAAAAAACCAAAAAAATTAGATGAAATTTCAAAAAAATTTGGGGCAGAACGTGAAAAGGCCTTGAATGACGCTCTTAAATTGATTGAGAAAGACTTTGGTAAAGGATCAATCATGCGTTTGGGTGAACGTGCGGAGCAAAAGGTGCAAGTGATGAGCTCAGGTTCTTTAGCTCTTGACATTGCCCTTGGTTCAGGTGGTTATCCTAAGGGACGTATCATCGAAATCTATGGACCAGAGTCATCTGGTAAGACAACGGTTGCCCTTCATGCAGTTGCACAAGCGCAAAAAGAAGGTGGGATTGCAGCCTTTATCGATGCGGAACATGCCCTCGATCCAGCTTATGCTGCGGCCCTTGGTGTCAATATTGACGAATTGCTCTTGTCACAACCAGACTCAGGAGAGCAAGGTCTTGAGATTGCAGGAAAATTGATTGACTCAGGTGCTGTAGATCTTGTCGTGGTCGACTCAGTTGCGGCCCTTGTACCTCGTGCGGAAATTGATGGAGATATCGGAGATAGCCACGTTGGTTTGCAGGCTCGTATGATGAGTCAGGCCATGCGTAAACTTGGTGCTTCTATCAATAAAACCAAAACAATTGCTATCTTTATCAACCAATTGCGTGAAAAAGTTGGGGTCATGTTTGGAAATCCAGAAACAACACCTGGTGGACGTGCTTTGAAATTCTATGCTTCAGTGCGTTTGGATGTTCGTGGTAATACACAAATTAAGGGAACTGGTGACCAAAAAGAAACCAATGTCGGTAAAGAAACTAAGATTAAGGTTGTAAAAAATAAGGTAGCTCCACCGTTTAAGGAAGCCGTAGTTGAAATTATGTACGGGGAAGGAATTTCTAAGACTGGTGAACTCTTGAAGATTGCAAGCGACTTGGATATTATCAAAAAAGCAGGGGCTTGGTATTCTTACAAAGATGAAAAAATTGGGCAAGGTTCTGAGAATGCTAAGAAATACTTGGCAGAGCACCCAGAAATCTTTGATGAAATTGATAAGCAAGTCCGTTCTAAATTTGGCTTGATTGATGGAGAAGAAGCTTCTGTAGAAGGTGTTGAAGCTAAAAAAGAAGAAGCAGTTCAAGCAGATTCTGTGAATGAAGAAGTCACACTTGACTTAGGTGATGAACTTGAAATCGAAATTGAAGAATAAGCTGTTAAAGTAGTGGAGAAAATCCGCTGCTTTTTCGTTGTCTTTTTCTGGTTTTCAGCTCACGCATAGTTTGCTGTTTCTTGTCGCTCCTCTAGAAAGCTGATATAATAGCTTTATGAATAAAAAACGAACAGTGAACCTGATTCATGGTCCTATTCTTTCCTCGCTTGTGAGTTTTGCCTTCCCAATCTTGCTATCAAATATTTTTCAACAGCTCTATAACACTGCTGATGTCTTGATTGTTGGGCGATTTCTGGGTCAAGATTCCTTGGCTGCAGTAGGGGCGACGACAGCAATTTTTGACCTGATTGTAGGATTCACTCTTGGTGTTGGCAATGGCATGGGAATTGTCATTGCCCGTTATTACGGGGCTCGGAATTTTATAAAAATTAAGGAAGCAGTAGCAGCCACCTGGATTTTAGGTGCTCTTTTGAGTGTTGTAGTTATGCTGCTGGGCTTTCTTGGTTTGTATCCTCTCTTGCAATACCTAGATACTCCTGCAGAAATTCTTCCCCAGTCCTATCAATATATTTCTATGATTGTGACCTGTGTTGGTGTCAGTTTTGCTTATAATCTTTTTGCAGGTTTGTTGCGGTCCATTGGGGACAGTCTGGCAGCGCTTGGTTTTTTGATTTTTTCTGCTCTTGTCAATGTGGTTCTGGATCTCTATTTTATTACACAACTGCATCTGGGAGTTCAATCCGCGGGACTTGCTACCATCATTTCGCAAGGCTTATCAGCGGTTCTCTGTTTTTATTATATCCGTAAGAGTGTGCCAGAACTTTTGCCTCAACTCAAGCATTTCAAATGGGACAAGGCCTTATACGCGGATCTCTTGGAGCAAGGTTTGGCTATGGGCTTGATGAGTTCAATTGTATCTATCGGCAGTGTGATTTTACAGTCTTCTGTTAATACCTTTGGTGCAGTGATTATTAGTGCTCAAACGGCGGCTCGCCGCATCATGGCCTTTGCCCTTCTTCCTATGACCGCTATTTCTGCTTCGATGACGACCTTTGCTTCTCAGAATCTAGGAGCTAAGCGACCTGACCGCATTGTTCAAGGTCTTCGAATCGGCAGTCGTTTAAGTATGTCCTGGGCAGTTTTTGTTTGTATCTTTCTCTTTTTTGCCAGTCCAGCCTTGGTTTCCTTCTTGGCTAGTTCGACGGATAGCTACTTGGTAGAAAATGGAAGTCTTTATCTACAAATCAGCTCAGCTTTTTACCCCATTTTGAGTCTCTTGTTGATTTATCGCAATTGTTTGCAGGGTTTGGGGCAAAAGATTCTTCCTCTGGTTTCTAGCTTTATCGAACTAATCGGGAAAATTGCTTTTGTAGTTTTGATTATTCCTTGGGCAGGCTATAGAGGAGTTATTCTTTGCGAACCCCTAATCTGGGTTGCCATGACCATCCAACTGTATTTCTCACTGTTTCGTCACCCCTTGATAAAAGAAGGTAAGGCCATCTTGGTAACAAAAGTGTCATCATAGCTCGATTTGCTGAATAAAATCTCTTTTCTCTAGTGAAAATCGAAAAAACTTGTGTTCTCCTCTTTTAGTTTGGTCTTGAAAATAGTTTAATATACTTTTGACTTCTTTTATATGATATAATGTATTTATTAAAAGGACATATAGAGACTGTAAAAATATACTTTTGAAAAGCTTTTTAGTCTGGGGTGTTATTGTAGATAGAATGCAGACCTTGTCAGTCCTATTTACAGTGTCAAAATAGTGCGTTTTGAAGTTCTATCTACAAGCCTAATCGTGACTAAGATTGTCTTCTTTGTAAGGTAGAAATAAAGGAGTTTCTAGCTCTGGATTGTAAAAAAATAAGTTGTTTTAATTGATAAGGAGTAGAATATGGAAATTGATGTGAGTAAATTAAGAACAGATTTGCCTCAAGTCGGCGTGCAACCATATAGGCAAGTCCATGCCCATTCCACAGGCAACCGTAACTCAACGGTGCAAAATGAGGCTGACTACCATTACAGAAAAGATCCTGAATTGGGCTTCTTTTCTCACGTAGTCGGTAATGGTCGTGTTATGCAGGTAGGACCTGTTGATAATGGTGCCTGGGACGTTGGGGGCGGTTGGAATGCAGAAGGTTATGCACAAGTTGAACTGATTGAAAGCCATGAATCAAAAGAAGAGTTTCTGATTGACTATCGTCTCTATATCGAACTCTTGCGCAATCTAGCGGATGAAGCTGGTATACCGAAAACACTTGATACAGACGACTTGGCAGGTATCAAGACACACGAATATTGCACCAATAACCAACCTGACAACAACTCAGATCACATTGACCCCTATCCTTATCTTGCCAAATGGGGTATTAGCCGTGAGCAATTCAAGCAGGATATTGAAAACGGCTTGACGATTGAAGCAGGATGGCAACAGAACGATACTGGTACCTGGTATGTACACTCAGATGGTTCTTATCCAAAAGATAAGTTTGAGAAAGTCAATGGTACCTGGTATTACTTTGACGGTTCAGGCTATATGCTTGCAGACCGCTGGAAGAAGCACATAGACGGCAACTGGTACTGGTTTGACCAGTCAGGCGAAATGGCTACAGGTTGGAAGAAAATCGCTGAGAAGTGGTACTATTTCGATGGAGAAGGTGCTATGAAAACAGGCTGGATCAAGTACAAGGAGACTTGGTACTATCTTGATAGTCAAAATGGGGACATGGTTTCTAATGCCTTTGTCAAATCAAATGATGGATGGTATTACCTTAAAGAAGATGGTACGATAGCAGAAAAACCAGAATTTACAGTCGAGCCTGAAGGCTTGATAACAGTAAAATAATAATGGAATGTCTTTCAAATCAGAACAGCGCATATTATTAGGTCTTGAAAAAGCTTAATAGTATGCGTTTTCTTGTGGAGATATTTCCTTCAATTTTTGCTACTATATTAAATAAAAATCAAAAAGCAAACTAGAAAGCTATGCTCAAATAAAATCTAAATTTGACAATGTAAACCGAGTCGGATAGCTTTAAGTACTGTTTTGAGGTTGAAGATACGATTTTTGATAGGAACTCATCAAATAGGTTTAATATCATCAATTTTGGATTTTTAAGCAGTATCAATAAATTGCTTCCTTGTTTTGTCATATTTTTTTTATTTAAAAAATTGACTTTATGACAAGGGTGTGCTATTCTTTTTATGAGAGGTGTATGAATATGATAAATGTATGTGATGTTGGAAAAAGAATAAAAGAACTTAGAATATCTTCAAATCTTACTCAAGATAAGATTGCTGAATATTTGTCTTTGAATCAAAGCATGATTGCCAAAATGGAAAAAGGTGAAAGGAATATCACGTCGGATGTTATTGAGAAACTATCTGCCCTGTTTTGCTGTACGGTTGAGTATCTTTTGTTTGGCGAACAAGCTGAACAACAGTGTGTCATATCGTTTAGAAAAAATAAAATAGTAGACCAAGATCTTAAAGTTTTAGCGAAAATCAATAAAATTGTATTGAATCAATTTGAGATAGATCAGCTATTGGAGACAAAATAAATGATTGATAAAATGGATTTAAGTAATAAAGCTTCAAATCTTAGAAAAAAGTTGGGAGCTGATGGTGAAGCGCCGATAGATATTTTTAAATTGGTACAAAAGATAGAAAATTTGACGCTGGTATTTTATGGACTCGGAAAGAATATTAGCGGAGTCTGTTATAAAGGAACTCGGTCCAGTCTCATTGTAATCAATTCAGACATGTCATTAGGAAGGCAAAGATTTTCTTTAGCACATGAACTGTATCATCTTTATTATGATGAGGTGAAGAAGAGTTCAGTCAGTCTTATCTTGATTGGTGAAGGAGATGAAACTGAAAGAAAAGCGGATCAGTTTGCTTCTTATTTTTTAATTTCCCCATCTTCACTGTATAGGATGGTTGAGGAAATCAGAGAAAATGCCAATAGAACTCATCTTGAAGTAGAAGATATTATAAAATTGGGTCAGTTTTATGGTATCAGTCATAAAGCTATGTTATATAGATTGAGGAATGATGGATACCTTGATGCAGAAGAAATTAAAAATATGGATATTAGTGTTATAGAGACAGCTTCAAGATTAGGCTATGATACAAGTTTATATCGTCCTTTGTCAGAAAGTAAAAAGGAAATGGTATTAGGACACTATATTAAATCGACTGAACAACTTTTAGAAAATAACAGAATTTCGCAAGGGAAGTATGAGGAACTGCTACTAGATGCTTTCAGATATGATATTGTATATGGGCTAGATGAAGAGGGGGAGTTGTCGTTTGACTAGTCGTGTATTTATTGATACAGATTGTATTTCAGCATTTTTATGGATTGGCACTGAATATCTTTTAGAAAAGCTCTATTCGGGTAAAATTGTTATTCCACAAGAGGTGTATGATGAAATCAATATACCTACAATCCCCCATTTAAAATCTAGGATAGACCAGTTGGTAGCTAAGGGTTCGGCTGAGATTGTGAGCATAGACATTGGAACTGAAGAATACGAATTATATAGAAATTTAACAAGAAATCATGATAGTAACAAGGTTATTGGTAAGGGAGAAGCGGCTTCTATTTCCTTAGCGAAAAAGCATAATGGGATATTAGGAAGTAATAACCTAAGAGATGTTAAACCATATGTAGAAGAATTTTCTTTAGAACATATGACAACAGGAGATATACTGGTTGAAGCGTTTAAAGCGTAATTTATTACTGAACAAGAGGGCAATCATATCTGGAATAATATGCTTAAAAAGAGAAGGAAAATTGGGGCGGCTTCTTTTTCAGACTATCTTCGTGGAAGTATTCATCAAAATAGACAAAAATAAATTTGGATAAATCGAACTCACTATTCAGTAGGTATATGAGCAATTCGAAGAAGAAAAGTGTCAAATTGAGCCTATAAGAGTAGAGATGACCTACATAGGGGATGAGAGAAAAGTTGTCCTTGAAGTTTTCCTGAACTATCAGTCGCATATCAAACGATATGTGGGGTGATGTGAGAGGGGATAGCGAGTAGTTTTTAGTTGTTTTATCAAAAAACTTGTATTTTATCATACTGAATGATAAAATACAAGAAAAATAGTAGAATAAAGGAAAGCTTTTCTAAAATGTGTATCTCCCCACAGGATTCGTTCTTGTGGGATTTTTTTCGTTAAGGAAAGCGATAAATATTGACTTTTTTAAAGAAAGATGTCATAATTAAGTTGGAAAAAACGTAAAAGTATCACTTTTCTCGTTATCCCGACTCCCAAAACGTCGTTAAACCGCTCGGCAATCCATGGAGACATGGACACATAGTAGTAAGCACGCTATGTGGCTTGGCAGAGCTAAAAACTGTTCCCTTGCGATAAGCCTAATAAGCACAACATAGGGAGTTAGAGAAGCCGACTCTAATCATCCACTTTGGGCAGTAGTGAGAACTGCCCCGTGCTTTTTTTTATTTTGAGAAAATATGGAGTTTGTCGTTGAAATTACTTGATTGTATTTTAGATTATCAAGAGAAATTCGATGGAAAAACATGTCAAGTATCAACGAATTATAAGTATTTAGAGACTTTCGAAGTAGATTTTTGCTTGACTGATTTACATCATTTATTTGGCTTGCACAAAATCACACGAGATTATGCTAGTCAAACAATACCTGCTATTCAAGCTGGTGTTTTTATTTTGGAAGAATATAAAAATAATCCCATGTACAACGATGTTATAGAAAGGATATCTTTGTATAGTTTTATCGGTGATATCTTCTATTCTAAGATAACAAGTTGTTGTATCCTAGCCAAAGATTTATCTAAAAACACTATGAAGTTGGACGTCATATTTTTTGAAGATAGAAACAAAAGATCCGCAATTTTAGGTTTACGAAGAGATAAAAGTGGAGTGTTTAAACCGGTTACTCTACATTTTACAAGCGCTAAGAAATATGCTAAAGTTCGTAAAACAGATGTGAAAGAAATTAAATGGTTATAAAAAAAACTTTTTGCAGGCTTCGGCTTGCGTTTTTTTGTTTGATAAAATTAAAAAAATGTACAAAAATAAGTAGAATTGAAAACAGGAAAAAACACCTCCTTTCGATTCGCCAAGCCTCTTCGCAAGGCAATGAGGGGGCGGAGAGACGCGCTCGTCAACAGAAGTATCTCATTGGAAATGTTGCTCACTTTTTTAGTGAGCTTTTTATTTAAGGAATAGGAATGAAAAGTAAGAAGTTAAAATTATACTCAATGAAAATCTCATCAAACCCGTCAGCGTCGCCTTGCAGTCTGTATTTTACCGACCAAGCTATGATGATGGACTTAAATAGGTGGTTTGGAGCGTCCTAGTGGCTAGGAAATGCTGCTCATAGTCCTTTGCTGAGGCTAGGGTGTTTCAACATTCAACACTCAACTGGTTGATCTAATTGATAGGAAGGGAATTACTATAAAATACTCAGGTTTCTATCACATATTTTGAAATGTTTGTGTAATCAAAATGTAACAAAAATGTAATATTAGCATGGTAGAGAAAGTGCATATATAAATGTAGTATAATTGTTGTTTCTTTGTTAAAAAATAGGTTGTATCAACAGGTTTTATACGTCTGTGCATATATATATCGCTTTTTTCTTGCATTTTCTGACTCTATACTATCAGCGAGGGGGTTGATTTGTATATCAGAAGTGTTAGTATAGAGTTGATATATTATCGTCTGTCGGCTTTTTGCGCGCTTTCTAAGCTCGGAGAAACCCTCAGGCGAGGAAAGGATTCACTTATGTTCAAGAAAAAGAATGATGGTAATGGAGAGAAAATTTTCCGTTATTCCATCCGTAAATACCATTTTGGGGCTGCTAGCGTTGCGGTTGCAGCTCTGATGTTCTTTGCAAATGGGGTGCAAGCGCAGGCACCTGCGGTATCTTCGGCAACAGCCAGTGATGTAGTTGCTGGATCTGCTGGAAATTCAGATGGGGAACCACAGGAGTCGGATGAAGGAGAGCGGAAGGAGACTGTGCTCGAACAGCCGGCTGAAGGTAAGCCTGCGGATGAGATAAAAGCGCAAGATGCTAAAGCTGAAGAAGGAAGTCGAGAAGAATCGGAAGCTGAAGTTAAAAGTTCTCAGCCAGAGACTAAGATAGACGATAAAGAAGAAACTCCTCAGGTGGCGGAAGAAAAGAAGCAGGAAGAATCAGATCCAGTAGCCGACACAAGTGCAGCTAAATCGATCAAAGGAAGCCTAGAAGCTTTGTTGGAAAAACTAACTCTTAGCTCCATGAAAGCGCTCCACGATGAAGTGGAATCGCGTCTAGCAGCAGCTAAGGCAGTTTTGGACGACCCAAATGCGACGCAAGCGCAAGTTGACGAGCAAGTTAAACTCATGGAAGACCTGACTCGTCGGGTCAAGGAAGCTTTGTCACCTCAAGTTTCAACTCCTACAGTCTTAGAAAAAGCAGGTCTGACAAACACTACGTTGACTGCTCCAGAGGGGACTGTACTAACTCCAAAGGAAGCTGTTACAAAAGTCCTAGAGAAGAATCCTGTAGCATCAACTAATGGAGAAGTTAGGACTCCATCAACTAAACTTTCAAAGTCAGAAGTTAGTGATAATCAGAACAAAGAAAAGTTGAAAACGATTTCAAAATATTTGTCTGCCTATCTGATACAGGCAAATGAAATCACACGTCCTGAGACTAAGAAACTTTTAGAAGGAGTAGAAGAAGTTGTTAAATCAATTGAGGCTAGTGTATCACAACCTCAGCTAACACCAACTGAAATTGAAGAACTCCTTAAAAAGGGGAAACAAGCTGAGAAGAAACTTTTCTTAGCGATTAGTCGCGAAAATTCTGGGAAACGTGACTTGTTAAATGGTAAACCGATGAAACAAGGATCCTATCTGAGAGCTACACCAGCGGTGCTAAATACAAAAAGGGCGTATATTGTTCGAAAAGAGGACGGAATAGGTCTTCCTGCTGAGACGTATTTGTATGCGATGAAAAGAAGACAGTCTGAAAAGCCTACTGATAAAAATTTAGTGCCAGTAAGTGATGCTGTGAATGAGGCTAAGATTACTGTTACAAATTTAGGTAATGGTGACTTTCAATGGGATTTGACTTTTAATAGTAAAGAAGAAAATCACCAGAATGCTTTTTATTGGTTTACATTACCGAAAGGACATATTATTACACAAACATTGGCAGTTACTAGGACACATGGGGGACATACCAACTCATCCGTTAATGGAAGTCGTAGTTTTAACGAGGAATGGGGAGAGAGCATAAAAGAAACGATACAAGCAGGAAAAGCAACTTATGGTTCTGCTGTAGGTCCGACAGATTTTGATAATAATTTCAAAAGTCTTACAGATGTGACGAATACTACTTTTCTAGCTAAATCTGGTCAGAGTCAGAGAGTTGGAGATAATCCTACTGATAGTAGGAATTCAGATGGGTATTATTATTTAGGACCTACTCAAGATAGATTCCATAGATGGTCCTACTCAGCAGCAGTTTCTCAAGAATTTTATGAAAAATCAAAGAAAATTATAGAGGGATTAAAACAGAATACTGATTTATTATATTATTTCACCCTTAGCAATGGGAAAATACAACTTTCTTATAAAACTCATACAAACACACCGTATGCCCCAATCTATTATGGAGCGGGTATGAGATCGCTTGAGAATAATGAAGCTCTTATGTACTTCATGGCGAGAGGGTTACAAGAAAAGCCGAATGCTCCGACAGTTACATCTAGTGATGAAGGAACAGTAACAGTAACTCCTTATCAGAATTCTGATTCTGATCAAAATAAAAATGTAGATAAGGTAGAACTTTCTTATACGAATGCTAAAGGGGAAAGTAAAACTGCAATCTTAAAACGTGATGCTGGGAATGGAAAATGGTCAAGTAATGATACTGGAATTAAAGTTTTAGGGAATTCGTTTATTGTTAAACAAGGAACTGCCAAGGTTGGAACACAAGTAAAAGCTAAATCATACTATGGGAATAGTGATCTTAGTGATGAGCGTCAAGTACCTGTGCCAACGGCAATCCCACAAAATAAGAAGTATAATCCAACACCAAAAAAACAAACGGTATCAAGAGGCGAAACGCCAGTAGCCAAAAATAGTGTGAATACGGACAACCTACCAAACGACACGACTTATGAGTGGAAACCAGGTAATAAACCAGATACCAATACAAGTAAGACAAATCCTCCAGGGGACAAAGCAGGTGTTGTAGTGGTAACCTATCCAGATGGCACAACGAATGAAGTGAATGTGACTGTCAAAGTTACGGGACAAGACTTCACCCCAGTGAAACCAACCGATAAGGTTCCAGTAAAAGACAAAGCGCACTTAACTCCAGAAGAGAAAAAACAAGTGGCAGACAAAGTCAAAGCGAAGAACCCAGGTAAGGAAGTAACAGTAGGAGACGACGGCACCGCAACAGTGACAGATCCAACAACAGGAATCACTCATACAATTCCAGGAAGTGAGCTTGTAAATCAAGTTCCTAATAATGATGATAATTCTTCAAATGATGAAAAACCAGATCAAGGAATGGTTCCTCGTCCAAACCCAACACCAACTCCACGTCCTGACAACGGTGCTAATACTAACAACGGCGGTACTACCACCCCTGCTGACAGCAATAGCAACAGTGTGACACCAGATAACAGTGACAACACTCCAGCGCCTAGTGTGACGACCGACGATAGTAGCAACACCACCCCTGCTACTTCATCGTCTACTGTTGGACAGGCTCAAGCAAGCACTCCAGCTCATTCAGAAGATTCGACAAATCAAGCTACTGCTCCATCTGCTCAACAGAGGGGAGCAGGAAATGCGACAGCACCAGAGTCTTCACGAGGGCTATCTGGAAGTTCTGTGATGGCTCCAGCCCGTAGCCGTAGAAGTGTAGCTTTTGCTGGAGGCGCTCAATCGAGTCAAGAGAAACAGGTTGATAAATCCGTCTTAAGAGATTTGATTCAAGACTTGGAAACTCGTTTGAAAGACTTGGATGGTATTGATCAATCTGTCATCGACGCTGCGAAGCTCATTCTCGGAGAGGGTCAAGAAGCCCTTAGAAATGCTGACTTGACAGAGGCAGGCTTGAGAGAGATGACTGCTAAGATCAAAGAAGCACTCGAATCCTTGAAAGGCAAGCAAGCGACTAAGGATGAAGAAGAAATGCAAGAAACAAGGAAAGAACAAGGTCATCTTCCATACGGTACGATGATTGCTAGTCTGCTCGCCCTTCTTGGTCTCCTTCTCTTCCTCATCGCGCGTCGTAAGAAAGAGTCAGAACTCAAGAAATTGACCAAGGAATTGACTAAGGTTCTGCAAGAAAGCGACCTTACAAATGTAGATGCGAAAGCTCTCGACCAAGCACGAGAAGCTCTCGCTCAAGCAGTTGCCTTCCTAGCCAATGAGAAAGAGTCTGACCACACAGAAGATGAGTTGATTGAGAAACTCAAAGCTATTCTTGCTCAGTTAAGATAAGTAAGATAAGCAAAGCCTAGACTAGTCAGAAGCCAGCTAGAATAGTGATTGATAGAATGTTGGAAAAACTCAATTTGAGGTGAACATTCAGAAAATCTTTCTCTGATAAAACGCATAATATCAAGTTTTTTAAGGCAAGGTATTATGCGTTTTTATCATTTTGAAATTTTTGTTCCATCCTTTTTGTGATATTTTTCCCTTATTTCACAAATATTTCATATTTGGATTTTATAATAAGTTATAGTCCAGTTTTTACTATACTTTGATATTCAAATATGTTATACTATGATTATCAAAGTAAATGAAAGGGGTTACGAATATGACGCCAGAAGAAATGTACCTGACAGATCGATTGGACGTACAGATAGCTCATTTTTTAAAGAAAAGCGTTCAACATCGTAGACGCTATAAGGTATTAAAAATAACAGAAATCGTGGCAGGTTTTCTCATAGCTGTTTTTTGTGCTATTCCTATGCCAGGTGATCGCTACCGTTTGATTTCGGTTGCTTTGTCCAGTTTAGGCTTGCTGTGTGAGGGGATTCTCAATTTGTATAATGCCAAGGAACACTGGATTTCTTACCAAAAAACTGCACAACTCCTGGAGAGAGAAAAATTCCTCTATCAATGCCAAACGGAGAAATATGCAGGAAAGACCAAGGCTTTTGCCCTATTTGTCAAGACATGCGAAGGTCTTATCTCAGAGGAAATCAACCAGTGGGAAAGTATCCAGTCAAAAGAAGTGGCAGCTAGTGCAGATGCTCCAGAGAAAAAAGAGTAGGAGGTGAAGGAAATGTCTCAATCCAGCTACCTATTGCCCTTGCTCTGGTTAAAAAAAGAAGCCGATAAGGAAAAGATGAGCGCGACTCAGTGCCAGATATTTTTCTTTTACTATCAAATGTTTGAACTCTTATTTGCTAGAGAAAGCGACTTGAGAGACTTATGTCTGGGAAGGCAAGGTTTTTATTTCTCGCAGTTAGAGAAAGATTTGCTTTCTGGAGTTTCCCACTTTCTAAAAAACTTGGAGGGCAAGGGGACTCTCAAGGCTAACCAAGAAGTATCAGCTCGCAAAGCCCTTTTTCTAGCCTTGACAACTAGCCAGTCAGATTGGCAAGAGTTAGCTCCTGTTTTTGATTTTTATCAGGCTGTAGGGAGACTTGAACATCCTTCTCTCTTGAGTTCTCAGGACAGACAAGATCTGATGTGGATTTACCAGTCAGCTTTGGAGAAGGATTATAGTGTCAAGGTAATTGGCGACAAGCATTTTGTATTGAAGAGGCAAGATGCTACTAAATTGACAGGGCGCCAAACTCAAACTTTGGAAATTCTGAGTCAATCAGAAGACTTGGTCAATCCTGTCTATGTTACATTAGGAGAAAAGGGGGTGCTCTTGCTTGATTAAGAGAGGAGATGTTGTAGCTCTTTATTTGCCTTTTCCAAGTATTAGTAGCGATTTGGCTGTGAAGAATCATATGTATATCTGTATTGACAACAGCATGACTAAAAACAAAGAGTTGGTTAAAAATCAGACCTTCAAACCAGCTCTCTTGACCAGACGTTTGGTCAAGAACTTTATGATAGAAGAGCCGGATTTAGCTCGTAATCCTTTTACAAGACCAACCTTGATTGACTTAGATAAGGTATTTATGTTGGATAATACGGTCATTCCGACTTCTTATCTAGCCAGACGGCGACGCAATGTCTCAGAAGAATTGTACGAGGAAATTTTGGATCACTTAGTCCAACCACGGCTGATTTCGCTGAACAAGTCTGAGTTTATGCAACTCAATCCAGGAACTTATTAGGAGGTAGAAGATGACAAATAAAGCAGTAAATGACTTTATACTAGCTATGGATTATGATAAAAAGAAACTCTTGACCCATCAGGGAGAGAGTATTGAAAATCGTTTCATCAAAGAGGGGAATCAGCTACCCGATGAGTTTGTTGTTATCGAAAGAAAGAAGCGGAGCCTGTCGACAAACACAAGTGATATTTCCGTGACGGCTACCAACGACAGTCGCCTCTATCCTGGAGCGCTTCTCGTAGTGGATGAGACCTTGTTAGAGAATAATCCCACTCTTCTTGCGGTCGATCGTGCTCCGATGACTTATAGTATTGATTTGCCTGGTTTGGCAAGTAGTGATAGCTTTCTCCAAGTAGAAGATCCCAGCAATTCAAGTGTTCGCGGAGCAGTAAACGATTTGTTGGCCAAGTGGCATCAAGATTATGGTCAGGTCAATAATGTCCCAGCTAGAATGCAGTATGAAAAAATCACGGCTCACAGCATGGAACAACTCAAGGTCAAGTTTGGTTCTGACTTTGAAAAGACAGGGAATTCTCTTGATATTGATTTTAATTCTGTCCATTCGGGCGAAAAGCAGATTCAGATTGTCAATTTTAAGCAGATTTATTATACAGTCAGCGTAGATGCTGTTAAAAATCCAGGAGATGTGTTTCAAGATACTGTAACGGTAGAGGATTTAAGGCAGAGAGGAATTTCTGCAGAGCGTCCTTTGGTCTATATTTCGAGTGTTGCTTACGGGCGTCAGGTCTATCTCAAGTTGGAAACTACGAGTAAGAGTGATGAAGTAGAGGCTGCTTTTGAAGCTTTGATAAAAGGAGTCAAGGTAGCTCCTCAGACAGAGTGGAAACAGATTTTGGACAATACAGAAGTGAAGGCGGTTATTTTAGGGGGCGACCCAAGTTCGGGTGCCCGAGTTGTAACAGGCAAGGTGGATATGGTAGAGGACTTGATTCAAGAAGGCAGTCGCTTTACAGCAGATCACCCAGGCTTGCCGATTTCCTATACAACTTCTTTTTTACGGGACAATGTAGTTGCGACCTTTCAAAACAGTACAGACTATGTTGAGACTAAGGTGACAGCTTACAGAAACGGAGATTTACTCTTGGATCATAGTGGTGCCTATGTTGCTCAATATTACATTACTTGGGATGAATTATCCTATGATTATCAAGGTAAAGAAGTTTTGACTCCTAAGGCTTGGGACAGAAATGGGCAGGATTTGACGGCTCATTTTACCACTAGTATTCCTTTGAAAGGGAATGTTCGCAATCTCTCTATCAAAATTAGAGAGTGTACCGGACTTGCCTGGGAATGGTGGCGTACGGTTTATGAAAAAACCGATTTGCCACTAGTGCGTAAGCGGACGATTTCTATTTGGGGAACGACTCTTTATCCTCAGGTAGAGGATAAGGTAGAAAATGATTAGGAGAGAAGAATGTTTGCGACAAAAAGAGGCGATGATCTCTCTGCGAATATCTGAAAGTTTATCTCTTGCCTAGCGATTTCCATTGGAGTATGCTCGTGATGTTAAAATTAGTCTATCAAACCGTAGCTGTAAGAAAAAGTAAAAAGGGTAGTGAAACTCCTTGCTATACAGGGAATGAGCTACCTTTTGCTTGTTTTAGAAGTGCCAGTGTACTAGTCTAACTTCAGTATCATGTGAAATCAAAAAGAGCATAAATTTCTGTTTCAGGAACACATAAATTATGGTTTTGTTTAGAAATTCTTCTATTGATTTCTTAGAATACAATAGTGCCTATAAGAACTGTTGAATTTCAAAGTATTTACTTGAACTATCATATGTCTGGAGTAGACTGTCAACAAAAGGTGCAGTATGATTGTTTTTGTTGCTTATATCTACAAACTCAAAACAGTAGCTTGAGCGGACTTTGTCAAACTTGGCTGAGATTTTCTATTTTCAGATAATGGTCTAGTTTGTTTTTTGAATGTTGATAATGATGGAAAGGCAAGGAAATATTGGCAACAAAAGTGCTCTCCTAGCTGTATTTGCTAATAAAATCCGTTTCCTCTAGTGAAAATCGAAAAAACTTGTGTTATAATAAGAAAGATTAAAATGTGAAAAAAGGAGATTCCTAATGGGACGTAAATGGGCCAATATCGTAGCCAAGAAAACGGCTAAAGATGGAGCTAACTCTAAAGTATATGCAAAATTTGGTGTAGAAATCTATGTAGCAGCTAAAAAAGGTGATCCAGATCCAGAATCAAACTCAGCTTTGAAATTCGTTATCGACCGTGCTAAACAAGCCCAAGTGCCAAAACACGTTATCGATAAAGCTTTGGACAAGGCTAAAGGAAACACAGACGAAACCTTTACAGAAGGACGTTACGAAGGTTTTGGACCAAATGGTTCTATGCTGATTGTTGATACTTTGACTTCGAATGTCAACCGTACAGCGGCCAACGTCCGTGCAGCCTTTGGTAAAAACGGCGGAAACATGGGCGCTTCAGGTTCGGTTTCATACCTCTTTGACAACAAGGGAGTTATCGTATTTGCAGGTGAAGATGCCGATGCAGTCTTTGAGCAATTGCTTGAAGCAGATGTGGATGTGGATGATGTAGAAGCAGAAGAAGGTACAATCACAGTTTACACAGCTCCAACTGACCTTCATAAGGCTATCGTTGCCCTCCGTGAGTCAGGTGTCGAAGAATTCCAAGTGACAGAATTGGAAATGATTCCTCAGTCAGAAGTGGAATTGTCAGGCGATGACCTTGAAACCTTTGAAAAACTTTACAGTGTCCTTGAAGACGACGAAGACGTACAAAAAATCTACACAAACGTAGACGGCTTCTAATTTAACCTAGAGAATATGATCCTAAGTGAAAAAATCACTTGGGATTTTTTGGATCAAGAAAATAGTTCTCTAGGAAACTTTTTTTCTTGACATCTCTTTTCAAAGTGGTAAAATAGTTCTCATGAAAACTTATTTAGTTCCTAGGAGAACTAAATGTAATGGTTAGAAAGGAGTTAGTATGGATAAACCGATGTTAGTCTTTAAGCGTTTTGGTCATCAGATTCACCTGATGGTGCAAAAGGAAGCCAAACGTTGTGGTATTGAATTTATGGGTGGGCCTCAAGGTCAGGTTGTGCGTTTTTTGGATAATCGTGAGAAAAACCAAGACTTGGTCTTGATTAAAGATATCGAGCAGGAACTCAATATTAGCAAGTCTGTTGCTAGTAATTTGGTCAAGCGTATGGTGCAAAATGGTTTGGTGGAATTGGAGGCGAGTCCTAGCGATAAGCGGGCAAAATTTGTTCGTTTGACGGACAAAGCACGTTCTCAGATGCAACAGGTTAAGGCCTTTTTTGAACGCATAGACAAGCAGTTATTGGCAGGCGTAGATAAAGATGAATTACTGATCTTTGAGAAAGTCCTCAGTCAACTACAGGAAAATATCAAGGGAATAGGAGGAGAGAATGAAGAAATTAGCCAAACGAATTAGTGGAAAAGAATGGGGGATGATTTTACTAGCCATTCTCTTTACCTGCTTTTCGGTCTATCTGGAGTTGGAAGTGCCGACCTATATCTCTAAAATTACGGATTTGCTAGGAAGTCAAGGAACCAACTTGGATGAGTTATGGCAACCAGCAGGTATGATGGTGGGAATGTCCTTTCTGGCTTTCTTGTTCTCAGTTGCAGTTGGATTTTTTGCGTCCAGAGTAGCTGCTTCTTATACTAGTAGGCTGAGAAGTGATATTTTTAACCGAGTTTTAGACTACTCGCAGACAGAGATTAAGAAATTCTCTATTCCCAGTCTTCTAACTCGTACTACCAATGATATTACTCAGGTTCAGATGTTGATTACCATGGGCCTACAAGTGGTTACGCGTGGTCCGATCATGGCTATCTGGGCCATCGGGAAAATTTTAGGACATTCAGAATATTGGCTCTGGGCTGTGCTTGTGGCAGTGATTGTCAATGTTTTGATGACAACAGTTTTGATGACGCTAGCCTTTCCAAAACAGTCCTTGATTCAGGGGTTGACAGATAAACTGAACAGTATCACTCGTGAGAGTTTAACAGGTATTCGTGTCGTTCGTGCCTACAATGCAGAAGATTACCAAAATGACAAATTTGCAGCAGCAAATGATGAGCTGACACGTTTGAATTTGTTTGTCAACCGTCTTATGGCTATTTTGAATCCTATCATGATGGGGATTTCAAGTGGTTTGAGTGTGGCGATTTACTGGATTGGGGCCTATGTAATCAACGATGCTGCTCCAACAGCGCGTCTGCCTCTCTTTAGTGACATGGTTGTTTTCATGTCTTATGCCATGCAGGTTGTCATGGGCTTCCTTCTCATGGGAGCACTCTTCATCGTTCTTCCCCGAACCATGGTCTCTGCCAATCGGATTAATCAAGTTTTAGATTTGCATTCTTCTATCCAAAACCCTGCTCAAGTGCAGCTGGCTGATGAAAACCTCAAAGGCCAGGTCGAATTTAAGGATGTGACTTTCCGCTATGCGGCAAATTCGGAGGCGGTTATTGAGCATGTTAGCTTTAGAGCAGACGCTGGTCAAACAGTGGCCTTTATTGGGTCAACTGGTTCTGGTAAATCTACTCTGGTCAATCTGATTCCACGTTTCTACGATGTGTCAGAAGGAGAAATTCTGGTGGACGGTGTCAATGTTCAAGACTATGCTCTAGAAGATTTGCGCAACAAGGCTGGTTATATTCCTCAGAAAGCGGTTCTCTTTTCAGGTGATGTCAAGGGCAATTTGGACTTTGGACAGAGTCAAGAAACACCGCTTAGTGAGCAAGCTATGTGGCAAGCTTTGGAATTGGTCCAGTCTAAGAACTTTATCGAAGACAAGGAAGCTGGCTTGGCCTCAGAAGTGGCCCAAGGAGGAACCAACTTCTCAGGTGGTCAAAGACAGCGTCTGGCAATTGCGCGTGCCTTGGCTCGGAAGCCAGAAATCCTCATATTTGATGACTCCTTCTCAGCCTTGGACTACAAGACAGATCGTGTCCTACGCCAAGAGCTAGCAGAGAAAACCAAGTCTATGACCAAGCTTATCGTCGCACAGCGTATTTCAACGATTATGGATGCTGATTTGATTTTGGTCTTGGATCAAGGAAAAGTCGTGGGACAAGGCACCCACAAGGAACTTCTAGCTAATAATGAAGTTTACCAAGAAATTGCCTATTCACAACTATCGAAGGAGGAATTGGAACATGGAAAATAAGAAAATGTCTCTTTGGAAACAGAGTAAACCCTATCTTGCAGGCCTCCAGTTTGCCCTTCTGATAGCCTTTCTAGCAACAATCCTATCCAATATCATTACTGTTTATGGGCCGACTCGCATCAAGGAAATGACTAATATTATTGCCAGTGGTTTGGAAACAAGTGTGGATGTCGCGGCGGTTGCAGCTATTGGTGGTTTTTTGGCTGTGATTTATGTGATCGGACTTTTATCAAATTATTTACAGGCATTTCTGTTTACAACAGCCATTCAACGTTTTTCAGAGCGTTTGAGAACAGCGATTGCAGAGAAAATTAATCGCCTTCCATTGGGATATTTTGATGGACATTCTCAAGGAGATACCTTGTCTCGTGTAACCAATGATGTTGACACTGCAGCCCAGTCCCTTAATCAAAGTCTGGGAACAGTTCTTTCATCCACTTTACTGGTCTTAGCAGTCTTGGTAACCATGTTTGGGATGAACTGGATTTTGGCCTTGGTGACGGTTGTGTCAACTCTTGTTGGCTTTGCTTTCGTGTCTGTCTTTATGGGCAAATCCCAGGGCTTCTTTAAGAGTCAGCAACAGGATTTGGCAGCTGTCAATGGCTATGTGGAGGAAGTGTACTCTGGCCATAATGTGGTGACCAGTTACAATGCTATCGAGAGTACGAAAGAAGAGTTTGCGAAATTAAACAATCGTCTGTATGATAGTATCTGGAAATCTCAGTTTATTTCAGGGATTATGATGCCGATTATGATGTTTATTGGGAACTTTAGCTATGCCTTGGTGATTATCGTTGGTGCAGCCTTGGCTTTAAATGGACACATCAGTATCGGGATTATCGTTGCCTTTATGGCCTACGTTCGTATCTTTTCTCAACCTCTTTCACAAATCGCCCAAGGAATTACCAGTCTTCAGCAGGCTAGTGCGGCCATGGGACGTGTCTTTGAATTTCTAGCTGAAGAGGAGATGGAAGATGAATTCTATAAAGCAAGACAATTGAGCGATGTGAAAGGTCAAGTGGTCTTTGATAGAGTTTCCTTTGGTTACACACCAGAGCGAACTATTATCCATGACTTTTCTGCGACCGCTCATGCAGGTCAAAAGATTGCGATTGTCGGACCGACTGGGGCTGGTAAGACAACTATTGTCAATCTTTTGATGAAGTTCTATGAGATTGATAAGGGAAGTATCCGCATCGATGGTGTGGATACCAAAGAGATGAAGCGTTCGGAAGTACACGATGCCTTTTCAATGGTCTTGCAGGACACTTGGCTCTTTGAAGGAACCATTCGCGACAATCTTATCTATAACCAAAAAGGTATCAGTGATGAGCGCGTGATTGAAGCCAGCAAGGCTGTAGGGATTCACCACTTTATTATGACACTACCAGATGGTTACGATACAGTCTTGGATGATACAGTGACCTTGTCTGTCGGGCAAAAACAACTCTTAACTATTGCTCGTGCTTTGTTAAAAGATGCGCCACTCTTGATTTTGGATGAGGCGACTTCTTCTGTTGATACCCGTACAGAGGAATTGATTCAGAAAGCCATGGATCGTTTGATGGAGGGAAGAACTTCCTTTGTCATCGCCCACCGCTTGTCTACCATCCGAAATGCTGATTTGATTCTCGTCATGAAAGATGGCAATATCATCGAGCAAGGAAATCATGATGAGCTGATGGCGCAAGCTGGTTTCTACGCTGACCTCTATAACAGTCAGTTTACAGAAGACGAAGCAGAAGAATAAATCCAAAGAAGGCTTGACGGCCTTCTTTTTCTGCACTATACTAGAAGATAAGTGTTTCCCTGCAAGCAAAATTTGAGTAAGTAATGAGAAAATATATGAAAAATTATCAAGAATGGTATGACCATATTGCTGCTAATATTGAAAATAAGCTCTTTCTTCTGAGCCTGTTAAGAACTTTCAATCGGTTCATGACAGTAGTTATGCCTATAGTTTATCTGACCTTGTTAGCAATTATCTATCTCCAACAAGGACTTGGGAAACAAGTCTTGATCTATGTGTTTATCCCTGCATCAGGTTTTGTGATTTTGTCCTTTCTTCGTAAGAAAATCAATGCTCCTAGGCCTTATGAGGAATGGGATATTAAACCCTTGCTTGACAGAGATAGTCCTGGTCAGTCTATGCCCAGTCGTCATGTCTTTTCAGCAACCATTATCTCCATGGCTTGCTTGCATGCTAGTCTAACTATGGGGATGATTTGTTTGACATTATCAGCCTTCCTCGGTCTAGTGAGAGTCTTAGGGGGAGTGCATTATCCCAAGGATGTAGTGGTTGGCTATATTTGTGGTCTTGTGTGGGGTGTGATTTTCTTTCTATGTTGACCTGTAAGTTAGGGTAGCCTTACAACCACTTACGGGGTCAAAGTAACCACTTGCTTTTTTGCTCTTGTTTTCTTATTTTAGCTTTGATATAGTAGAGTCAGAAAGGAGATGGAATGAAGTTACGAATCGAAATTGACAGCAATTTAGAGGAAACTGAAATTGTCATCAAGGCAGCGGCTTTGACAGATGAGATTGCGGATTTACAGCGCCTCTTGCAAGAGTCCAAGTCCCCTCGGTTGATTTTTTACAAGGGGACAGGTGAATATTATCTGGATTTGTCGGAAATTATCTTCTTTGAGACGGAAGGTAGCAAGATTTACGCCCATACCCAGAAAGATGCCTACGAGGTTCGGCTCAAACTCTATGAGTTAGAGTCTATCCTTCCTCGCTATTTTAGTCGGGTATCCAAGTCAACTATCGCTAATATTCGGCAAATCTATTCGGTGGACAAGTCCTTTTCAGGAACGGGCACCATTTCCTTTTATCAGACCCACAAGGAGGTTCATGTCTCACGGCATTACCAATCCCTCCTAAAAGAAAATCTAAGAAACATGAGGTAATAAGATGAAAAAGAAAGCATTTGGTATTGTGTTGCTCATTTTGGCGGCTTTAATATTATTACAAGGGAATTTTGGAATCCCTTCATTCGGTGGGCAAATTTGGCCCTTGCTCGGTATTGCATTTTTTGTCTATCAATCAGTTGGAGCTTTGTTGCGTCGCCACTTAACTTCAGCCTCTTTTACAGCTCTAGTGGCCTTAATGATTGCTAACCACTTTTATGGCATTTTACCAATTCCCAATCAGTCATTGTTCTGGGCAAGTATTTTAATCGTAATGGGTGTCAGCGCACTCACTCATTCTAACAGAACTTGGAATGGGAAAAAATGGTGGTATGATGGTAAAAAGACCATTCTTATAGATAAGGAAGTCGCTTTTGGGGCTGGGACTTTCTACAAGCAAGAGCAAGAATTGGTAGAGGATCAAGTAGAAGTTGGTTTTGGGAATGCCAAGATTTATTATGACAATGCAGAGATGTTGGGAGATAGCGCAACCTTGAAGATAGAAGTCGGTTTTGGGAATGCAGTTATCTATGTTCCTCAACATTGGGGAGTTGATTTAAAGGTAGAAACTTTCTGTGGCGTAGCCAAGGCAGATACTCCTCTAGCCCCAACCAGCAAAACCTTGATTATCCGTGGAGATGTGGCCTTTGGGAAGTTGGGAATTGTCTACGTTAAATAAAAAAATCTTCCAATTCCCTTGCAAAAATGAAGAAAGTGTGATAACATAGTACGGTATGTGGTGCTAGCACATCCGCTATATTAGATCTAATAGGAGGAAAACACAAATGGCTAAAGTATGTTACTTTACAGGTCGTAAGACTGTATCAGGAAACAACCGTTCACACGCGATGAACCAAACAAAACGTGCCGTAAAACCAAACCTTCAAAAAGTTACTGTTCTTATCGATGGTAAACCTAAAAAAGTTTGGGCTTCAGCTCGTGCTTTGAAATCAGGTAAAGTTGAACGCGTTTAATAATAAAAGTAAGGAGACCTTAGGGTCTTTTTTCTTTTACTGTAGATATAAAATCATTTGAAAATAGAGTAAATATCCGCTGATACAGTATTCTGCTTTTACACTTGAGCTGAAATATGATAAAATAGAGTATCAACTAGTTGAGGTAAAAAGGATGACTGTAAAAATTAATACAAAAGATGGTCAAATCGAACTAACAGATGAAGTGATTGCAACCGTCGTAGGTGGAGCAGCAACTGAGATTTTTGGTGTGGTCGGTATGGCTAGTAAAAATGCCCTCAAAGATAATTTCCAAGCCCTTCTAGGTAGGGAAAATTATTCCAAAGGTGTCGTCGTAAAAGCGGCCGAAGATGGCAGTATTGCAGTTGATGTATATACCGTGTTGAGCTACGGAACAAAGATTAGCGAAGTGTCAAAAAACATTCAAGAGCGTGTTCGTTTTAGCTTGGAAAACCAGCTTGGAATTACTGCTCAGACTGTAAATGTCTACATTCAAAATATCAAAGTTGTAGGAGAATAACCGTGTCAAAAATTACTACTAGCTTATTTCAAGAAATGGTGCAGGCTGCATCAACTCGCTTGAATAAGCAAGCTGAATATGTCAATTCATTAAACGTCTTCCCAGTTCCAGATGGAGATACTGGAACAAACATGGGAATGACCATTGAAAATGGTGCTAAAGAAGTTGCAGATAAGCCAGCTTCTACAGTTGGCGAGGTAGCGAGCATTCTTGCTAAAGGTCTTTTGATGGGTGCGCGTGGGAACTCAGGTGTTATTACGTCTCAGCTTTTCCGTGGATTTTCACAAGCTATCAAGGATAAAGACGAGTTAACAGGTCAAGACTTGGCCCTTGCCTTCCAATCAGGTGTGGAAGTTGCTTATAAAGCAGTTATGAAACCAGTTGAAGGAACGATTTTGACAGTTTCTCGTGGTGCTGCAATCGGTGCTAAGAAAAAAGCTGAGCAAACAGATGACGCTGTTGAAGTCATGCGCGCAGCCTTGGAAGGTGCTAAAACAGCTCTAGCTAAAACACCAGACATGCTTCCAGTATTGAAAGAAGTTGGCGTTGTGGACTCAGGTGGTCAAGGACTGGTCTTCCTCTACGAAGGTTTCCTTTCAGCCCTTACTGGCGAATATATTGCATCTGAGGACTTTGTAGCGACTCCTGCCAACATGAGTGAGATGATCAATGCAGAGCATCATAAGTCTGTGGCTGGTCATGTAGCGACTGAGGACATCGCATTTGGTTACTGTACTGAAATCATGGTAGCTCTTAAGCAAGGTCCAACCTATGCTAAAGATTTTGACTACGATGAGTTCCGTAACTACTTGAATGAACTTGGAGACTCTCTCCTTGTTGTCAACGATGATGAAATTGTCAAAGTTCATGTCCATACAGAAGATCCAGGACTTGTCATGCAAGAAGGTCTCAAATATGGTAGCTTGGTCAAGGTAAAAGTTGACAATATGCGTAACCAACACGAAGCACAGGTTGAGAAAGAAGCTACTCAAGTTAGCAAACCAGCTGAAGAAAAAGAGTATGCTTTGATTGCTGTGGTGGCTGGTAAAGGTCTAGCAGATATCTTCCGTTCTCAAGGTGTGGATTATGTTATCGAAGGCGGTCAAACCATGAACCCTTCAACAGAAGACTTTATCAAGGCTGTTGAACAGGTCAACGCTCGTAACATCATCTTCCTGCCAAACAACAAGAATATCTTCATGGCAGCTCAATCTGCAGCAGAAGTTTTGGAGCAACCAGCAGTGGTGGTGGAAGCTCGTACTTTGCCACAAGGTTTGACAAGTCTTCTTGCCTTTGATCCAAACAAGTCCATCGAAGAAAACCAAGAGCGTATGACTGCAGCCCTTAGCGATGTCGTTAGTGGAAGCGTCACAACAGCCGTTCGTGATACAACCATTGATGGCTTAGAAATCCATGAAAACGATAATCTTGGTATGGTGGATGGGAAAATTCTCGTGTCAAACCCTGACATGCACCAGACCTTGACAGAAACATTGAAACATATGTTGGATGAAGACAGTGAAATCGTAACCTTCTATGTCGGTGAAGACGGAAGCGAAGAACTTGCTAATGAGATTGCCCAAGAAATCGCAGAAGAATTCGAAGATGTTGAAGTCGAGATTCACCAAGGCCAACAACCTGTTTACCCATACCTATTTAGTGTGGAATAAGATTAATAAAGGACTGAGAAATCAGTTCTTTTTTCTTTTTGAGTAATGAAATCGGTATCTTTTTAATAAAAACAAAAATAACATTCATAAATAAACGTTAAAATAGAAAATTCAGAAAATTTCTTCTTTTCTCTTGAAAAATCTTGAAAAAATGGTATGATAGTAACAAGTTATTTTTAAGAGGAAAGAAAGGGGAACAATGGAGAAAATCAGTTTAGAATCTCCTAAGACGGGGTCGGACCTAGTTTTGGAAACACTTCGTGATTTAGGAATTGATACCATCTTTGGTTATCCTGGTGGTGCAGTCTTGCCTTTTTATGATGCGATATATAATTTTAAAGGCATTCGCCACATTCTAGGGCGCCATGAGCAAGGTTGTTTGCATGAAGCTGAAGGTTATGCCAAATCAACTGGAAAGTTGGGTGTTGCCGTCGTCACTAGTGGACCAGGAGCAACAAATGCCATTACAGGGATTGCGGATGCCATGAGCGATAGCGTTCCCCTTTTGGTCTTTACAGGTCAGGTGGCGCGAGCAGGGATTGGGAAAGATGCCTTTCAGGAAGCAGACATCGTGGGAATTACCATGCCAATCACTAAGTACAATTACCAAGTTCGTGAGACAGCTGATATCCCTCGAATCATTACGGAAGCTGTCCATATCGCAACTACAGGACGTCCAGGGCCAGTTGTCATTGACCTACCTAAAGATGTATCTGCTTTAGAAACAGACTTCATCTATTCACCAGAAGTGAACCTACCAAGCTATCAGCCAACTCTTGAGCCAAATGATATGCAAATCAAGAAAATCTTGAAACAATTATCCAAGGCTAAAAAGCCAGTCTTGTTAGCTGGTGGTGGAATTAGTTATGCTGAAGCTGCTGCAGAATTAAATGAATTTGCAGAGCGTTATCAAATTCCAGTGGTAACCAGTCTTTTGGGACAAGGAACGATTGCAACGAGTCATCCACTCTTCCTTGGAATGGGAGGCATGCACGGGTCATTCGCAGCTAATATTGCCATGACGGAAGCGGACTTTATGATTAGTATTGGTTGCCGTTTCGATGACCGCTTGACGGGGAATCCTAAGACTTTTGCTAAGAATGCAAAGGTTGCTCACATTGATATTGACCCAGCTGAGATTGGCAAGATTATCAGTGCAGATATTCCTGTAGTTGGAGATGCTAAAAAGGCCTTGCAAATGTTGCTAGCAGAACCGACAGTTCATAACAATACTGAGAAATGGATTGAGAAAGTTACTAAAGACAAGAACCGCGTTCGTTCTTATGATAAGAAAGAGCGTGTGGTTCAGCCGCAAGCCGTTATTGAACGAATTGGTGAATTGACGAATGGAGATGCCATTGTAGTAACAGACGTTGGTCAACACCAAATGTGGACAGCCCAGTATTATCCCTACCAAAATGAACGTCAGTTAGTGACTTCAGGTGGTTTGGGAACGATGGGATTTGGAATTCCAGCAGCAATCGGGGCTAAAATTGCTAACCCAGATAAGGAAGTAGTCTTGTTTGTTGGGGATGGCGGTTTCCAAATGACTAACCAGGAATTGGCTATTTTGAACATTTACAAGGTGCCAATCAAGGTGGTTATGCTGAACAACCACTCACTCGGAATGGTTCGCCAGTGGCAGGAATCCTTCTATGAAGGTAGAACATCAGAGTCAGTCTTTGACACCCTTCCTGATTTCCAATTGATGGCACAAGCTTATGGTATTAAAAACTATAAGTTTGACAATCCTGAGACCTTGGCTCAAGACCTTGAAGTGATCACTGAGGATGTTCCTATGCTAATCGAGGTAGATATTTCTCGTAAGGAACAGGTGTTACCAATGGTACCAGCTGGTAAGAGTAATCATGAGATGTTGGGGGTGAAGTTCCATGCGTAGAATGTTAACAGCAAAACTACAGAATCGATCAGGAGTCCTCAATCGCTTTACCGGTGTCCTGTCTCGTCGTCAGGTTAATATCGAAAGTATCTCTGTTGGAGCAACAGAAGATCCGAATGTATCGCGTATTACCATTATTATTGATGTAGCTTCACATGATGAAGTGGAGCAAATCATCAAGCAACTCAATCGTCAGATTGATGTGATTCGCATTCGAGATATTACAGACAAGCCTCATTTGGAGCGCGAGGTGATTTTGGTTAAGATGTCAGCGCCAGCTGAGAAGCGAGCTGAGATTCTAGCCATTATTCAACCTTTCCGTGCAACAGTGGTAGACGTAGCGCCAAGCTCGATTACCATTCAGATGACAGGAAATGCTGAAAAGAGTGAAGCTCTATTGCGAGTCATTCGACCATACGGTATTCGCAATATCGCTCGTACGGGTGCAACTGGATTTACCCGCGATTAATACTCTTCGAAAATCAAATTCAAACCACGTCAGCTTCGCCTTGCCGTACTTAAGTACAGCCTGCGGCTAGCTTCCTAGTTTGCTCTTTGATTTTCATTGAGTATAAAAATCCAACTTAAATTTGTTAAACCAGCCTAAAAGGCAATAAATAATAGAAAAGAGAGAAAAACTATGGCAGTTCAAATGGAATACGAAAAAGATGTTAAAGTAGCAGCACTTGACGGTAAAAAAATCGCCGTTATCGGTTATGGTTCGCAAGGGCATGCGCATGCTCAAAACTTGCGTGATTCAGGTCGCGATGTCATCATCGGTGTACGTCCAGGTAAATCTTTTGATAAAGCAAAAGAAGATGGATTTGACACTTACACAGTAGCAGAAGCTACTAAATTGGCTGACGTTATCATGATTTTGGCACCAGACGAAATCCAACAAGAACTTTACGAAGCAGAAATCGCTCCAAACTTGGAAGCTGGAAATGCCGTTGGATTTGCTCATGGTTTCAATATCCACTTTGAGTTTATCAAAGTTCCTGCAGATGTAGATGTCTTTATGTGTGCACCTAAAGGACCAGGACACTTGGTACGCCGTACTTATGAAGAAGGATTTGGTGTTCCAGCTCTTTACGCAGTATATCAAGATGCAACAGGAAATGCTAAAAACATTGCTATGGACTGGTGTAAAGGTGTTGGAGCAGCTCGTGTAGGTCTTCTTGAAACAACATACAAAGAAGAAACTGAAGAAGATTTGTTTGGTGAACAAGCTGTACTTTGTGGTGGTTTGACTGCCCTTATCGAAGCAGGTTTCGAAGTCTTGACAGAAGCAGGTTACGCTCCAGAATTGGCTTACTTTGAAGTTCTTCACGAAATGAAATTGATCGTTGACTTGATCTACGAAGGTGGATTCAAGAAAATGCGTCAATCTATTTCAAACACTGCAGAATACGGTGACTATGTATCAGGTCCACGTGTAATCACTGAACAAGTTAAAGAAAATATGAAGGCTGTCTTAGCAGACATCCAAAATGGTAAATTTGCAAATGACTTTGTAAATGACTATAAAGCTGGACGTCCAAAATTGACTGCTTACCGTGAACAAGCAGCTAACCTTGAAATTGAAAAAGTTGGTGCAGAATTGCGTAAAGCAATGCCATTCGTTGGTAAAAACGACGATGATGCATTCAAAATCTATAACTAATTAGAGAGCAAAGGATTTTGAGAAAATTTTAGCTTCAGCTATTCGTGGGATATTAGATGTACTGATTTAGGAGTTGAAATCATATGAATATTACCAATTTGTTTTCTATCAAGACAGGATGTGATGAGACTGATAGGCAACTGCAAAAATTATTTTTTCAGTTGGATTTACAATTGGGAGAATTGACAGATCAACTAAGAAAATTAGATTCTAATTTTGTTCCTCGTAGTCAATTTGTAGACACGCTGGATTTGAATGATGTAGAATATAAAGAAATTTTAAACTATTTTATCTTCCATCGTAATGATAGTGAAGAAAGTTTGGTAGAATGGTTATATGATTGGATTTCCACAAATCGTTATGAACTTCCTAAAGAATTTTCAATTCGTATGGCTCATAAATATCATGAAAGTGTTGCTGAAGTTTTTGGAGATGAATAACTAAAAAAACAGTCATTAGTGACTGTTTTTTATAGAAAAAGAGGTTTTATATGTTAAGTTCAAAAGATATCATCAAGGCTCACAAGGTCTTGAACGGTGTGGTTGTGAATACACCGCTTGATTATGACCATTATTTATCGGAGAAGTATGGTGCTAAGATTTATTTGAAAAAGGAAAATGCCCAGCGTGTTCGTTCTTTTAAAATTCGTGGTGCCTATTATGCTATTTCTCAGCTCAGCAAGGAAGAGCGTGAGCGTGGGGTAGTCTGCGCTTCTGCGGGAAATCATGCGCAGGGAGTTGCCTATACTTGTAACGAGATGAAAATTCCTGCTACTATTTTTATGCCCATTACTACTCCGCAACAAAAAATTGGGCAGGTTCGCTTTTTTGGTGGGGACTTCGTAACCATTAAACTAGTTGGAGATACCTTTGATGCTTCTGCTAAAGCAGCTCAAGAATTTACAGTTTCTGAAAATCGTACCTTTATTGATCCTTTTGATGATGCTCATGTTCAAGCAGGTCAAGGGACAGTTGCTTATGAGATTTTAGAAGAAGCTCGAAAAGAATCGATTGATTTTGATGCTGTCTTGGTTCCTGTTGGTGGTGGTGGTCTCATTGCCGGGGTTTCTACCTATATCAAGGAAACAAGTCCAGAAATTGAAGTCATTGGGGTAGAGGCTAATGGAGCGCGTTCTATGAAGGCTGCTTTTGAAGCTGGTGGTCCAGTCAAACTCAAAGAAATTGACAAATTTGCGGATGGGATTGCTGTGCAAAAGGTAGGGCAGTTGACCTATGAAGCAACTCGTCAACATGTTCAAACTTTGGTAGGTGTCGATGAGGGGTTGATTTCTGAAACCTTGATTGACCTCTACTCTAAGCAAGGGATTGTTGCAGAACCTGCTGGAGCGGCTAGTATCGCTTCTTTAGAGGTTTTGGCTGAATATATCAAGGGGAAAACTATTTGTTGTATCATTTCTGGAGGGAATAATGATATCAACCGTATGCCAGAAATGGAAGAACGTGCCTTGATTTATGATGGGATCAAGCATTACTTTGTGGTCAATTTTCCACAGCGTCCAGGTGCTCTGCGTGAATTTGTAAATGATATTTTGGGACCAAACGATGATATCACACGTTTTGAGTATATCAAACGAGCTAGCAAGGGGACAGGCCCAGTATTGATTGGTATTGCCTTGGCAGATAAGCATGATTATGCAGGTTTGATCCGTAGAATGGAAGGTTTTGATCCGGCTTATATTAACTTAAATGGGAATGAAACGCTTTATAATATGCTTGTCTGAGGACTAATAAAAAAATATCATATTATTTGCACAACTGATGTATAGGTGCTATAATGAAGATGAAGAAAGGGGGCGATTCCTATGGTTTTAGGAAGCTTATCGTGCAATTCTTACTTCTGTTCATTATAGCACTTATGATGTTTGGCTCAGATTTCCATCCTTCATTTTGATTTCCCATCTATTTTGAAAAGTAAACTCACACGGTCTTTAAGATGTGATTTGATTTCTTTTTATTGACAAATATACCATATTAAAAGAATATATAAGTAATCGACTGAGCTTATCTGTCTTGTCATCTTTATTAAGGATGGTTTAGATAATCGGGTGTTTGGTTTTAGGCTAGCACCTCAATATCCAAATGAGTGATGAATTTGAAGAATATAAGGAATACCTATCTCTCAGATGATTTCTTGAGGAAGAAAGATAGGAGTTTTTGAGCTAGTGAAGGCTTGGATTTCTAAAGGTTAGAACTGTCATCTTTAGTTCTTAAATCGAAGAAATAAGCTATCTTACGGAAATAGAGAAGCATTTTTTTAAAAGCTTGAATAATTTTGCACCTCAAGAGGGTAATAATACAATATTTTTATTAGTAAATATTTATGGTGTAGAGGCTAGCAAAACCTATATATTATCGGCTTTAAAAAGGAAGTAAGAAAATTCTGAACTAATTATTTTCGTTGAATATATGTTTTTTTATTGACAAAATTAGTAAAAACGTATACAATTAAGTATTGTAAAGAAGAAAATAGGAGAAAAACATGGCTAAGTCAAACTTTGAAAAAGTAGAATCAGTTGTTGGCTGGGTTCGTGATAAGAAAATCACAGGCTACCGTATCTCTAAAGAAACGAATGCACGTGAAATGTCTATCATTGCTCTGGCGCAGGGTCGTGCAAAAGTAAAAAATATTTCATTTGAAACAGCCCTAGGCCTAATTGATTTCTATGAAAAAAATCATGAAAAATTTGAAGATTAATCTTTGGATAACGGCGGATTCTTGACCCTCAAGTAGTAGAGATAGAGAATCTGCCTTTTCATTTTGGACAGCAAAAAGACTGCACGGTTGATGCAGCCTTTTCTTTTTATTTGAGATAGCGTTGAAGGAATTCTTGTGTACGGTCTTCTTTAGGATTGGTGAAGAGGTCTTCTGGTTTGCCTTCTTCAGCAATCACACCTTTATCCATAAAGATAACACGGTGAGAGACATCACGGGCGAATTCCATTTCGTGGGTTACGACAATCATGGTCAAGCCTTCTTGAGCCAGGTCCTGCATGATTTTGAGGACTTCTCCAACCATTTCTGGATCGAGAGCTGATGTTGGTTCATCAAAGAGAATAGCATCAGGATTCATGGAAAGGGCACGAGCGATAGCCACACGTTGTTTTTGACCTCCTGAGAGTTGTTTTGGTTTCGCTTGCCAGTAGCGTTCTCCCATGCCGACCTTTTCAAGGTTTTCTTTGGCAATCTTTTCAGCTTCTGTACGTTCGCGTTTAAGAACAGTTGTCTGAGCGACAATTGTGTTTTCAAGCACGTTGAGATTTTCAAAGAGGTTAAAGGATTGGAAAACCATTCCTAACTTTTCACGGTATTGCGTGAGGTCATAGCCTTTTTCGAGGACGTTTTGTCCATGATAAAGGATTTGTCCATCAGTTGGCGTTTCAAGTAGGTTAATGGAGCGTAGGAAGGTCGATTTCCCGCTTCCAGAGCTTCCGATGATAGAGATGACCTCTCCCTTGTGGACAGTGAGTGAAATGTCTTTTAGCACTTCGTTTTGGCCATAGGATTTTTTGAGGTGTTTAATTTCAAGGATTGCTTGTGTCATTATTTCAAATCCTCCGTTTGCATTTGGTTAGCACCTGTAGTATAGGTATCCATGTCCATGCGGCGTTCGATGAAGCGTAGGATACGTGTTACGGTGAAGGTGAGGACAAAGTAAATCACGGCGATGATTGTAAATGTCTGGAAGTATTGATAGGTTTGCGTTGCCACGGTATTTCCTGAGAAATAAAGTTCGACAACAGAGATAACGTTCAATACAGATGTATCTTTGATATTGATGACAAATTCATTACCAGTTGCTGGTAGGATATTGCGGACAACCTGAGGTAGGACAATCTTGCGCATGGTTTGGTTATGAGTCATACCAAGAGCAGTCGCAGCTTCAAATTGTCCCTTGTCAACTGCTAGGATACCACCACGGACGATTTCAGTCATGTAGGCACCGGTGTTAATCGAAACGATGAAGATAGCAGCCAGTGTGCGGTCAAGGTTGATACCGAAAGCTTGGGCAGTTCCATAGTAGATAACCATCGATTGAACGATCATTGGCGTACCACGGAAAATTTCAATGTAGACATTGAGGATCCAGCCGATTAGTTTTTGTAATCCATAAATGGCTTTATTTTCAGAGAGAGGAGCAGTACGGAAAACACCAATGGCAAGACCGATGATGAGACCGATGATGGTTCCGACGATAGAGATTAAAAGAGTGATACCAGCACCACGCAAGAGTTGTTGCCAGTTTTCAGAAAGAATTTTAGCGACTTGGCTAAAGAAACTACTGCTAGTCTCTTCAGTTGTTGTAGCTTCGGCAGGTTGTTCCTTGATCATACGATCCATCAAGGCAACTTGGTCGTCTTTTGAAATGGTTTCAATGCTGGCATTGATTTGGCTAATACGATTGTCATCTTTACGAAGTCCAATAGCGATAGCTGTATCTTCTTCCCCAGTTTTGAAACCAGGTTCTACTTGAACCATTTTAAACTTAGAGTTCGCAGCTTCAGCGGTCAGAGCTTCTGGGCGTTCAGAAACATAGGCATCGATGACACCAGCCTCAAGAGCTTGGCGCATTTGAGCGAAGTCTCCCATGGCTGTTTCTTTTTTAGCACCTGTGATTTGTGCAATCAAGTCATAAAGGTAGACGCCTTGTTGAGAAGTGATTTTCGCACCATTAAAGTCATCCAAAGATTTAGCATTTGCGTAGGCAGAATCTTTTTTGACTAGTAGAACTGGTTCGCTAGTGTAGTAACTGCTTGAAAAGGCAATTTCTTGTTTGCGTTCGGCAGTTGGACTCATACCTGCGATAATCATGTCAATCTTACCAGAAGTAAGGGCGGGGACTAGACCTTCCCACTTGGTTTTAACAACCAAAGGTTCTTTGCCTAAGTCCTTAGCGATTTTCTTGGCGATTTGGACATCGTATCCATTAGCGTACTGGTTGGTCCCATCGATTTTGACAGCCCCATTGCTATCATCATCCTGGGTCCAGTTAAAGGGAGCATATGCTGCTTCCATCCCGATGCGTAAATATTCATCGGCTTGAGCAACATTGACAAGTCCTAGCATCAGCAAGAGACTTGTGAAAATAGATAAGTATATTTTTCTCATGATTTCTCCTATTTCTAATCTATTAAAAAATAACTGTCTCCTATTTTATCGAAAAAAACTCTATTTTTCAATATAGGTAAGCCCTTACTTATGAAAAAATGATATAATGATAGCAAAGATAAAAAGGGGGCTTAGCTGATGAAAAAAACTTTTTTCTTACTGATGTTTGGCTTGTTTTGCCTTCTGCCACTTTCTGTTTTCGCCATTGATTTCAAGATAAACTCTTACCAAGGGGATTTGTATATTCATGCAGACAATACAGCAGAATTTAGACAGAAGATAGTTTACCAGTTTGAGGAGGACTTTAAGGGCCAAATCGTAGGACTTGGTCGTGCAGGCAAGATGCCTAGTGGATTTGACATTGATCCTCATCCAAAGGTTCAGGCTGCGAAAAATGGTGCTGAACTAGCAGATGTTACTAGCGAAGTGACAGAAGAAGCGGATGGTTATACTGTTAAAGTCTATAATCCAGGCCAGGAAGGCGACACAGTTGAAGTTGACCTTACATGGAACTTAAAAAATTTGCTTTTCCTTTATGATGACATTGCTGAATTAAATTGGCAACCTTTAACAGATAGTTCAGGGGCTATTGGCAAGTTTGAATTTCATGTAAGGGGAGACAAGGGGGCTGAAAAACTCTTTTTCCATACAGGGAAACTTTTCAGAGAGGGAACGATTGAAAAGAGTAGCCTTGATGATACTATTCGTTTGGACAATCTTCCGGCTAAGCGTGGAGTTGAGTTGCATGCCTATTGGCCTCGAACTGATTTTGCTAGCGCTAGGGATCAGGGCTTGAAAGGGAGTCGTTTAGAAGAGTTTAATAAGATAGAAGACTCGATTGTTAAAGAAAAAGAGCAAAGTAAACAACTCGTTACTTGGGTCTTTCCTTCGATACTTTCCATCTCCTTGTTATTGAGTGTCTGCTTTTATTTTATTTATAGAAGAAAGACCACTTCTTCAGTTAAATATGCCAAAAATCATCGTCTCTATGAGCCACCAATGGAATTAGAACCTATGGTATTATCAGAGGCTGTCTACTCGACCTCCTTGGAGGAAGTGAGTCCTCTAACCAAAGGAGCAGGAAAATTCACCTTTGACCAACTTATTCAAGCTACCTTGCTAGATGTGATAGATCGTGGAAATGTCTCTATTATTTCAGAAGGAGATGCAGTTGGTTTGAGGCTGGTGAAAGAAGATGGTTTGTCAAGCTTTGAGAGAGACTGTCTAAATCTTGCCTTTTCAGGCAAAAAAGAAGCCCCTCTTTCCAATTTGTTTGCGGATTACAAGGTATCTGACAGCCTTTATCGCGGAGCTAAAGCTGCTGATGAAAAGCGGATTCAAGCAAGGGGGCGTCAGCTCAAATCTTCTTTCGAAGAAGTGTTGAAAGAGATGCAAGAAGGGGTGAGAAAACGAGTTTCCTTCTGGGGGCTTCCAGCTTATTATCGTCCCTTGACTGGTGGGGAAAAGGCTTTGCAAGTGGGGATGGGACTTTCTACTATCCTACCATTATTTATCGGATTTGGTCTATTCTTGTACAGTTTGGACGTTTATGGCTATCTTTACCTCCCTTTGCCAATACTTGGTTTTCTAGGTTTGGTTTTGGCTGTTTTCTATTATTGGAAGCTTCGACTAGATAATCGTGATGGTGTTCTGAATGAAGCAGGAGCAGAAGTCTACTATCTCTGGACCAGTTTTGAAAATATGTTACGTGAGATTGCACGGTTGGATCAGGCAGAGTTGGAAAGTATTGTAGTCTGGAATCGCCTCTTGGTCTATGCGACCTTATTTGGCTATGCGGACAAGGTCAGTCATTTGATGAAGGTTCATCACATCCAAGTAGAAAATCCAGATATCAATCTCTATGTAGCTTATGGCTGGCACAGTATGTTTTATCATTCAAGTGCGCAAATGAGCCATTATGCTAGTGTCGCAAATACAGCAAGTACCTACTCCGTATCTTCTGGAAGTGGAAGTTCTGGCGGTGGCTTCTCTGGAGGCGGAGGTGGTGGCAGTATAGGCGCCTTTTAAAGAGAGCTGTCACAGGCTGAAAAAATATGCTATAATGGAAGATAGAAAAAAAGGAGTAATCTATGTATCTTATTGAAATTTTAAAATCTATCTTCTTCGGGATTGTTGAAGGAATTACGGAATGGTTGCCGATTTCCAGTACAGGTCACTTGATTTTAGCAGAGGAATTTATCCAATACCAAAATCAAAACGAAGCCTTTATGTCCATGTTTAATGTTGTGATTCAGCTTGGTGCGATTTTGGCGGTCATGGTTATTTACTTTAATAAGCTCAATCCTTTCAAATCCACTAAGGACAAGCAGGAAGTTCGTAAGACTTGGAGACTATGGTTGAAGGTCTTGATTGCAACTTTGCCTTTACTTGCCGTCTTTAAGTTTGATGATTGGTTTGATACCCACTTCCATAACATGGTTTCTGTTGCTCTCATGTTGATTATCTATGGGATTGCCTTTATCTATTTGGAAAAGCGCAATAAAGCGCGTGCTATCGAGCCAAGTGTAACAGAGTTGGACAAGCTTCCTTATACGACCGCTTTCTATATCGGACTCTTCCAAGTTCTTGCTCTTTTACCAGGGACTAGCCGTTCAGGTGCAACGATTGTCGGTGGTTTGTTGAATGGAACTAGTCGTTCAGTTGTGACAGAATTTACCTTCTATCTTGGAATTCCTGTTATGTTTGGAGCTAGTGCCTTAAAGATTTTCAAATTTATAAAAGCAGGACAACTCTTGAGCTTTGGGCAATTGTTCTTGCTCTTGGTTGCGATGGGAGTCGCTTTTGCAGTCAGCATGGTGGCTATTCGCTTCTTGACCAGCTATGTGAAAAAACACGACTTTACCCTTTTCGGTAAATACCGCATCGTGCTTGGTAGTGTTTTGCTACTTTACAGTTTTGTCCGTTTATTTGTATAAGAAAAACCTTGAAGGGGCAACTCTTCAAGGTTTTGTACTCTTCGAAAATCTCTTCAAACCGCGTCAGCTCTATCTGCAACNNTTGAGCAGCCTGCGGCTAGCTTCCTAGTTTGCTCTTTGATTTTCATTGAGCTTTAAAATCCAGTCACGGTAATCCCCAGCAGGCGGACACCTCTTTCTTTCTCGCTTAACTCTTCATAGAGTTGCAGGGCTATTTGGCTTATCTGACCAGCATCCTGTGTTTTTTGAGCAAGACTTTTTCGTTTAGTAAGAGTTGAAAAGTCCTCGTAGCGGATTTTCAAAATAACAATTTTTCCAGCTTTTTCTTGCTGACTGAGATTGAGAGCGATTCTTTCTGATAGAAGAGTCAGCTCTTTTTTAATGTCTTCCTCGGCACGGAGAATCTTTCCATAGGTTTTCTCCTTGCCGATTGATTTACGGATGCGATTGGATTTGACGGGGGAATTGTGAATACCACGAGCCTTTCGATACAGGTCATAGCCCAGTCTGCCAAAGCGGTCTATTAGGGTCACTTCAGGGACTTCAAGCAAATCAGCGCCGGTAAAAACACCCATGTGATGAAGCCGTTCCACCGTCTTTTTTCCTACTCCATGAAACTTGGAAATATCCATTTGTTTGAGAAAATCTTCAGCCTGGTCAGGTAGAATCACTGTCAGACCATGTGGTTTTTGATAATCACTGGCCATTTTAGCTAAGAATTTGTTGTAAGAAACGCCAGCAGAAGCAGTTAGATGGAGTTCTTGCCAGATATCCTCTTGAATGAGGCGAGCGATTTTGACCGCTGACTTGATACCGAGTTTATTTTCTGTCACATCCAAATAGGCTTCATCAATGCTCATGGGTTCTATTAAATCTGTATAACGCTTAAAGATAGATCGAATCTGGAGTCCCACAGTCTTGTATTTTTCATAATTCCCTGAGATAAAGACTGCCTGGGGACAACGTTCATAGGCTTCTTTAGAACTCATGGCAGAATGGACACCAAAAGCTCGCGCCTCATAGCTACAGGTAGAAACGACTCCCCGCCCACCTGTTTGCCGAGGGTCGCTTCCGATAATGACAGGTTTTCCTCTGAGTTTAGGATTATCTCTGATTTCCACCGCAGCAAAAAAGGCATCCATGTCAATATGGATGATTTTTCTTGACAAATCATTTAACAAAGGAAAAATTAACATGCCTAGCACCTTTTTACTGCTTATTTTCTTTTATTATACCCTTTTTTCTGAAAAAAAGAAAAAAGGACTTTATTTTTTCAAAAATATAATACAGTTTGAAATAAAATGTAGACTGTTTTAGAAAAGAAAGTGTAAAAATAGGGAATTTTCACTTGTTGAAATCGGTTACTGTATGGTATACTTGACTCATGAATGTAACAGATGGTTGTTACTAGAAAGAAAAAAGAGGACATTAACATGGTTGTTAAGACAGTTGTTGAAGCACAAGATATTTTTGACAAAGCTTGGGAAGGCTTCAAAGGCGTAGATTGGAAAGAAAAAGCAAGTGTATCACGCTTCGTACAAGCTAACTACACACCTTATGATGGAGACGAAAGCTTCCTCGCAGGACCAACAGAACGTTCACTTCACATCAAAAAAATTGTAGAAGAAACTAAGGCTCACTACGAAGAAACTCGTTTCCCAATGGACACTCGTCCAACATCTATCGCTGATATCCCAGCAGGATTTATCGATAAAGAAAATGAAGTGATCTTCGGTATCCAAAACGACGAACTCTTCAAATTGAACTTCATGCCAAAAGGTGGTATCCGTATGGCTGAAACTACTTTGAAAGAAAATGGATACGAACCAGACCCAGCTGTTCACGAAATCTTTACTAAATATGTAACAACAGTTAACGACGGTATTTTCCGTGCCTACACTTCAAATATCCGTCGCGCTCGTCACGCACACACTGTAACTGGTCTTCCAGATGCATACTCACGCGGACGTATCATCGGTGTTTACGCACGTCTTGCTCTTTACGGTGCAGACTACTTGATGCAAGAAAAAGTAAACGACTGGAATGCAATCGAAGAAATCGATGAAGAAACAATCCGTCTTCGTGAAGAAATCAACCTTCAATACCAAGCATTGCAACAAGTTGTTCGCTTGGGTGACCTTTATGGAGTTGACGTTCGCAAACCAGCGATGAACGTTAAAGAAGCAATCCAATGGGTTAACATCGCCTTCATGTCTGTCTGCCGTGTTATCAACGGTGCTGCAACATCTCTTGGACGTGTGCCAATCGTATTGGACATCTTTGCAGAACGTGACCTTGCTCGTGGTACATTTACTGAATCAGAAATCCAAGAATTCGTTGATGATTTCGTTATGAAACTTCGTACAGTTAAATTTGCTCGTACAAAAGCTTACGACCAATTGTACTCAGGTGACCCAACCTTCATCACAACTTCTATGGCTGGTATGGGTAACGACGGTCGTCACCGTGTTACTAAGATGGACTACCGTTTCTTGAACACTCTTGACAATATCGGTAACTCTCCAGAACCAAACTTGACAGTTCTTTGGACTGACAAATTGCCATACAACTTCCGTCGCTACTGTATGCACATGAGCCACAAACACTCTTCTATCCAATACGAAGGTGTAACAACAATGGCTAAAGACGGATATGGTGAAATGAGCTGTATCTCATGCTGTGTGTCTCCACTTGACCCAGAAAATGAAGAACAACGCCACAACATCCAGTACTTCGGTGCGCGTGTAAACGTATTGAAAGCCCTTCTTACTGGTTTGAACGGTGGTTACGACGATGTTCACAAAGACTACAAAGTATTTGATATCGAACCAATCCGTGACGAAGTTCTTGAATTTGAATCAGTTAAAGCTAACTTTGAAAAATCTCTTGATTGGTTGACTGACACTTACGTAGATGCTTTGAACATCATCCACTACATGACTGATAAGTACAACTACGAAGCTGTTCAAATGGCCTTCTTGCCAACTAAACAACGTGCCAACATGGGATTCGGTATCTGTGGATTTGCTAACACTGTTGATACATTGTCAGCTATCAAATATGCTACAGTTAAACCAATCCGTGATGAAAATGGCTACATCTACGATTACGAAACAATCGGTGAATACCCACGTTGGGGTGAAGATGACCCACGTTCAAACGAATTGGCAGAATGGTTGATCGAAGCTTACACAACTCGTCTACGTAGCCACAAACTTTACAAAGACGCAGAAGCTACAGTTTCACTTTTGACTATCACATCTAACGTTGCTTACTCTAAACAAACTGGTAACTCACCAGTCCACAAAGGTGTATACCTCAACGAAGATGGTTCTGTGAACTTGTCTAAACTTGAATTCTTCTCACCAGGTGCTAACCCATCTAATAAAGCTAAAGGTGGATGGTTGCAAAACTTGAACTCACTTTCTAGCCTTGACTTTAGTTATGCAGCTGATGGTATCTCATTGACTACACAAGTATCACCTCGTGCTCTTGGTAAGACTCGTGATGAACAAGTTGATAACTTGGTAACAATCCTTGATGGTTACTTTGAAAACGGGGGACAACACGTTAACTTGAACGTTATGGACTTGAACGATGTTTACGAAAAGATCATGTCAGGTGAAGACGTTATCGTACGTATCTCTGGATACTGTGTAAACACTAAATACCTCACTCCAGAACAAAAAACTGAATTGACACAACGTGTCTTCCACGAAGTTCTTTCAATGGATGATGCCTTGGATGCATTGAGCTAATCAAGTTCTTGAATAATAAAAAGGAACCCTCGGTCAATCGACTGAGGGTTTTGTGCTTGGGATAGTGTGAGCAATTCCTTCGGCGCAATATGCAATGTTTTTGGGAAAGAATAGTGGACTGAATCTGAAATATAATAGATTGAAACTAGAATAGTACACCTTTATTTCTAAAACATTGTTAGAAATCGATTTGACTGTCCTGATCGATTGGTCCTATTCTTATTTCATTTTACTATAGTCCACTAAAACGGCTCAAACAGTGCTAGAAATTGACTGGAATTCTCTAAGCGATTTGTTCAGTTTTTATTTCATTTCATCATAAAAACAAGACGACTGGCTAATTGACAATCATCTTGTTTGATACTGTTAATAAAATTCGCGAAGTTTATCTTGATTTTCTTTAAAAAATTTTTCTAACCAATCCATACCATAAGCATAACTAAAACCTTCTAATAGAACAGAGAGGTCAATAGTATCAAATCCCATGTCTTTTAAATATTTAAAGGTATCGAATGGTGAATGAAAGTTTTTGTATTTAATAATTGCACCAATATCTTTCAAACCCTGCTCTCTGATACTCATCATCTTCATTCCTAACACATACTCAATAGGGACTACTAAAACGGTCAGATTCTCAAATGAGTACAAGGATTCGCATAAACTTAAGGGAGGTTGTTTGTTCATATTTGCAACATGATTGTTGAGCCATAACTCTTTGTGGGTGTTAAGATTAAACTGTTTTCCTACACGAGCAATAATTTCATTGATTTTCTGATTTTGGTCATAAAAAGCATCAACATCTTGTGTGGCACGTAAACCATGATATTCTAAGACATAACCACCGACACAGATAATTGTTAAAGTCAGATTTTCCTGAATTAATTCCTTATTTAGGGCTTGGAAGACCGGTTTCATTTTATCCATGCTTGTATTTCTCCATCAATTTTTGAACATTGGTTAACTTAGCAGGTTTATTTAATGAAATCACATATTTATGAGTTGGAGTATGCTCTTGAAAGGCATACTTCAAGCTAATTTTTTGAAAATGGGTTAGTTCTTCGGAGTCTAGCAACTTTTCTACATCTTGGTTTGTTAAATAAGAATAGTCTTCAAAAATAACTTTTCGCAAATAGCGAAACCAATGGCTTGCGTTGAATTGTGATTGTTTGGATGCCTGTATCATATAATCGTACCAATCCATTGTCTTCCTCCTATGGAATTTAGTTTATCTTATTGTAGTTTATATTTAAAAATGTAGTTTTTTTAATTAGTTCGTATTAGAAAAGAGTATTTAGAAATGTAAAATGAACCTTTTTTCTTATCCAAAAACCTTACTAAAGTATATAATTTAGGAAGTCAATTCTGTATGATAATGTTTGTACTATCGTTGAGTTTTTGCTTAATTGCCTAACGAGATAAATTTTAGAAGAATTTTCGGTGTGATTTGACAAGCTTCTGACTGGAAGGATAGTTACACTAGTATTGTTTATTAAAATGAGGAGATAGAGAAAATTTGGAATCCATTTGCTTATTATCAATCGTTTTTTTAGCTTATTTGTCTTAGATTGGTATAGAACTGATTTATGGATTGATCCTCTTGTATCTTATCTTGTTCCTAAATATGTTGGTAGAAAAATGAAGCAGTTGTTACGAGTGTCTGTATTGGGAAAAATTTTATCTATACAATTCTTTAAATGATATGAAGGCTAGGAATGCCAAAACACTGACATATTTCGTTTGAATCTCATCCGATCCCTTTACTTGTATTTGTAGAAATGCTATCAGTAATATATTCGCGAACACTATGATTTACAACAGTGTGGTCGTACATCTTTGTAACTTTATTATACAACAACCATTTACAGGTGTAAAGTTGAGCAGTGTCTTTAGTAAATTTAGGGACTTGTTTTGTCACAGTTTTGATACCTGTATTCGTTGTTTTATGAGCATTTAACGTTTCTTTTCATGTAGGCATTTCAATAATTAGAATGATATTTTTCCGAGGATTAACTTATATATTGTGACTTTTTAGAGTTACGATGTCTCTTGATCTGACTATCGCTATCAATTTCATCTATTTTTACAGTTTCACTCAACATAGCGAGAAGGCGGTTTCCTATATGGAAGTCGTCTTGTTTTCATATTGTCTAAATACGAGATATTTACTACAGGTTATAGTTGCTTTAAACAGGTCTATAGATTTCTAATATATATTAAGGTGAAATAATATCTTGTAATACATTGCTATGCTCTATGAAAAAAGCGACGATAGCTAATGCACAAGCTCCTATACTTCCACGATGTTTGTTGTAGGGTAAAATTTCAATTTCTATATTACGAGTAAAGGGAACGAAGTGGAGCTGATCTTGGATTTTATCCCTGACTTCATGAGTGAAAGGTTGATAATTAAGCAATTGACTGTTGATATAGATTTTATCAGCAGGATTGATGAGGAGAAGATTTGCAATAGAAGTGGCCAATAAATTGACTCCTTTATCAATTTGTTGACGTAAAGCGGAGTCGCCTAAGTTGTAAGCTGTTAAAAGGGTATCTAAATGAATGTCTTTTTCAGTTTTTACAAGGCTTTTTAGTACAGTTAGTTGAGAATTTTTAAATAATAATTGGGCATGTTTGATTAACCAAGCATCCGAAATATATGTTTGTAAACAACCTTTTTTTCCGCATTCACAATATTGCCCATTCAATTCGACAATGGTGTGTCCAATTTCTCCGATATAAGGATTTTTAGAGGCTCCTATTTTTTCTTTTGTGAAAAAGGAAGTGTAAATACCTAATCCAGCGTGTAGGAAAATAAAATTATCGGGGGTATTGTGTGGATTAAGAAGGTATTGTCCTATAGCCATACAATCGATATTATTTTTTACAATAAAAGGAAAATTGAAATCTTTAATTACATTTAATAAATTAAAAGATTCCCATATGGGGTTGTTTGTAATGATGCTTCCGGAGTCTTTGTTATAATGTCCAGGTATTGATAGGCCAAATCCAAGTAATTTTGTCTCCAAAGGGACATACTCTATAGCTGTTTTTATCATATTGGTAATGGTGGAATTGATTTCTGAAATAGGATAATCTTCATTCAAAATTTCTGTCTCGAAAAGAGTTTTCCCTTGTAAGTCACATAGACTGAGAAAGACACCTAGGACGTTTATTTCAATACCTCCAACAACATACGGAATATTATCTGTAATAGAAATAGTTTTTCTACGTCTTCCAGATCCGGAAAACTCGCTAAATTCATCACCAGTTTCGTATATGAGGGATTGTTCGCTTAGCTCTTTTATGATGTTAGTCGTTGTTGCTGGAGTAAGTCCTGTTTCATTAACAATATCTGTACGGGATGTTGCTGGATTTCGATATAGAAACTCCAGTATAGTGGCTCTATTGTGTAAAAAGGCTGATTGTTTTGTAATCATTTGTTTCCTCCTTTGGTTTATTTTATATTAAACATAAGAAAAAATCAATTAAAATTATTATTCTATACAAAGAAAAAATATTGTAAAAACAGTAAAAAATATATTGACAACGCTTTCTGTTAGTGGTATATTTAATTTATAAAAAATAAAAAAAGGAGTTCCGGTGATGAACAATATTTTAACGTTTTTAGAAACGAAAGTCGCTCCGTTTGGTGAAAAAGTTGGCAACCAACGGCATTTGAAAGCTATTCGTGAAGGATTTATGATGGCAATGCCTTTGATTTTAGTCGGCTCTTTATTTCTTATTCTAATCAGTTGGCCTCAAGAGGCTTTTACAAATTGGCTGAATAGTGTTGGATTGCTAAGTATCTTGACAACTATGAATCAGTCAACAGTAGCGATTATCTCCTTGGTCGCTTGTTTCGGTATTGCCTACAGGTTGTCGGAAGGATATGGTACAGATGGTCCGTCTGCAGGGATCATAGCCTTATCCAGTTTTGTATTGATGGCCCCTCGTTTTTCAAGTATGGTTTATGATAAAAATGGGGAGCAGGTCAAGCAGTTATTTGGCGGCGCAATACCATTTTCTAGCCTGAATGCGTCTTCTTTGTTTATGGCGATTACCATTGGATTGGTTACAGCAGAGATTTATCGTATGTTTATCCAACGCGGAATTACGATAAAAATGCCAAATGGTGTCCCAGATGTGGTCAGTAAATCATTTTCAGCTCTTTTACCTGGTTTTACTACTTTTGTTTTGTGGGCTTTGGTCTTAAAAGGTCTTGAAGCGGCAGGAGTTGCAGGAGGTCTCAACGGACTTTTAGGTGCAATTGTTGGAACACCGCTTAAGTTAATTGCAGGAACGCTTCCAGGTATGATTCTATGTGTTATTGTAAACTCATTCTTTTGGTTCTGTGGAGTTAATGGGGGACAAGTTTTAAATGCTTTTGTAGACCCAGTTTGGTTACAATTTACTACAGAAAACCAAGAAGCTGTGGCTGCAGGACAAACCCTACAACACATTATTACATTACCGTTTAAAGATTTATTTGTATTTATTGGTGGCGGTGGAGCGACTATTGGTCTTGCGATTTGTCTCTTCCTATTTAGTAAGAGTCGTGCTAATAAAACATTAGGTAAGCTAGCTATTATACCGTCTATCTTTAATATCAATACAGCTATTCTATTTACGTTTCCAACGGTTTTAAATCCGATTATGCTGATTCCGTTTATTGCTACTCCTACAATCAATGCCTTGATTACCTATGTATCAATGGCTGTAGGATTAGTACCTTATACAACAGGTGTAATCCTTCCGTGGACAATGCCACCGATCATAGGAGGATTCCTTGCGACAGGGGCTAGTTGGCGAGGAGCTCTATTACAAGTTGTTTTGATTTTGGTTTCTGTAGCAATTTATTATCCATTCTTCAAAATTGCAGATAAACGCAATCTTGAAAAAGAAAAAGCTACTGTTGGAGGGGAATAAGATGGTTATCAGAGTATTTGATCAGCAGAAAAATACTTATTCTAGCTTTGCCTTAGAGGAATTGAGTTACTATATGAATCGGGTCTTTAAGACTGACATAGAACTTGTCGAGGAGAAGGAAGCGGATATTTTTGTAGGATTAGTCAATAAAGAGGATAGAAAAGACCATGTTCTTATCTCATTAGACAAGGGTAAGGGGAGAATTGAGTCTAATACAATTGTAGGTTTACTTATTGGAATTTACCGAATGTTTCATGAATTTGGTGTTGTGTATACTAGACCAGGGCGCGGACATGACTTTGTTCCAGAGTTAGGATTTGAAGATTTTTTAGATAAACAGCTATCTATAGATGAAACAGCCAGTTACTATCATAGGGGAGTATGTATAGAGGGAGCAGATTCATTTGAAAATATACTAGATTTCATTGATTGGCTACCTAAGATTGGGATGAACAGTTTTTTCATTCAGTTTGAAAATCCCTATTCTTTTTTGAAACGTTGGTATGAACATGAGTTTAATCCATACCTAAATAAAGAAAAATTCTCAAATGAATTAGTACAAGAATTGAGTGATAGGTTGGATAAAGAATTGCAAAAAAGAGGTCTTATTCATCATCGTGTTGGTCATGGATGGACAGGTGAGGTTTTAGGTTACTCTTCAAAATTTGGCTGGGAATCAGGTCTTAGTATTTCAGAGGAGAAGAAACCGTATGTCGCTGAAATAAACGGGAAGCGAGAATTATTTAGTACGGCTCCAATTTTAACAAGTCTGGATTTTTCAAATTCAGATGTGGCGGATAAGATGGTAGAAATTATTACGGATTATGCCAAGAAAAGACCTGATGTGAATTACTTACATGTATGGTTGTCGGATGCTCGTAATAATATTTGTGAATGCGAAAACTGTAGACAAGAATTGGTTTCGGATCAGTATATTCGTATTCTCAATCAATTGGATAGGGCTTTAAGGAGTGAGGGATTAGATACAAAGATTTGTTTCCTACTTTATCATGAGTTGTTATGGGCACCTCAGAAAGAAAAATTAGATAATCCTGAACGCTTTACCATGATGTTTGCACCTATTACAAGAACATTTGAAATGAGTTATGCAGATGTAGATTTTGACAATTCCATACCTGCTCCTAAACCTTATATGCGTAATAAAATTATACTTCCGAATTCTCTTGAGGAAAATTTATCTTATCTTTTTGAATGGCAAAAAACATTTAAAGGAGATAGTTTCGTATATGACTATCCTTTAGGGCGTGCTCATTATGGCGATTTAGGCTATATGAAAATTAGTCAAACTATTTACAAAGATGTATCTTATCTGTCAAACCTACATTTGAATGGGTACATTTCGTGTCAAGAATTACGTGCCGGATTCCCTCATAATTTTCCTAATTATGTTATGGGGCAAATGCTCTGGAAGAAGACAAGAAGTTATGAAGAATTGATTGAAGAATACTTTTCTGCCTTGTATGGATCAAATTGGCAGTCTGTTGTTGAATATTTAGAAAAATTATCTAGTTATTCCTCATGTGATTATTTTAATGCAATTGGCAGTCGTCAAAATGATGTTTTAGCGAATCATTATTATATAGCTTACAATCTAGCTGATAATTTTTTACCAATTATTGAGGAAAATATTTCTAAGTTATTAAATAGTCAAAAGGATGAATGGAAACAGCTCAGTTATCATCGTGAATATGTTGTTAAGATGGCGAAGGCTTTATATCTTCAAGCAACTGGAAAAACAAGGCAAGCTCAAGATGAGTGGAAAAATGTTTTGAATTATATCCGTGGGCACGAATTACTATTCCAATCTAATTTGGATGTTTATCGTGTAATTGAAGTAGCAAAAAATTACGCTGGTTTCCACTTATAAATCATAAGTATAGAAAATGAACCAAGGTATTCAGAGAAGATTGATCCTAAATATTATGAAATTTAAGGATTTTTAAGATATTTAGGGTCGACTTTCTATTTATATCGTAGCGAAGTCATTTTAATAATGATGTGTAAAAGATGGCTCAAGATTGAGGAGGAAGAAAGATGAAATCAAAAGAAGAAGTAAATATGCTTGGTTTTACAATTGTCGCTTACGCAGGAGATGCAAGGTCAGATTTGATGGATGCTTTGGCGTTTGCGAGAGATGGATATTTTGAACAGGCAAGAGAATTGGTTGAGTCTGCAAACGACTCAATAGTGTCTGCCCATCGAGAACAGACTAATTTATTAGCGGAGGAGGCATCTGGAGATAATTTTGAAGTGAGTTTTATCATGATTCATGGTCAAGATACCTTGATGACAACGATGCTATTGTATGATCAGGTAAAGTTTTTTATTGATGAATATGAACGAATTCGAAAGATTGAAGAACATATTGGTTTGCAATGAGGATTAGTCATGGAAAATTTACAGGTTAAAGCCTTACCGAAGGAGTTTTTATTAGGAGCTGCTACCGCTGCTTATCAAGTAGAGGGTGCAACTAGGGTAGATGGCAAAGGAATAAACATGTGGGATGTTTATTTGCAAGAAAATAGTCCGTTCTTACCAGATCCAGCTAGTGATTTTTATTATCGTTACGAAGAAGATATAGCCTTGGCGGCAGAACATGGTTTGCAGGCTTTGCGTTTATCTATTTCCTGGGTTCGTATATTTCCTGATATAGATGGGGATGCTAATATATTGGCTGTTCGTTATTACCATAGAGTCTTTCAGTCCTGCTTAAAACATAATGTGATTCCGTTTGTTTCTTTACATCATTTTGATTCGCCTCAGAAAATGTTAGAAACAGGGGATTGGTTGAATAGAGAGAATATTGATCGTTTCATACGATATGCTCGTTTTTGTTTCCAAGAATTTACAGAAGTCAAGCATTGGTTTACAATCAATGAACTGATGTCTCTTGCTGCAGGCCAATACATAGGAGGTCAGTTTCCTCCGAATCATCATTTTCAATTATCTGAAGCAATTCAAGCAAATCATAACATGTTGTTGGCGCATGCTCTTGCAGTCCTCGAATTTCATCAATTAGGGATTGAGGGAAAGGTAGGTTGTATTCATGCTTTAAAACCAGGCTATCCTATTGATGGGCAAAAAGAAAATATTTTGGCAGCTAAACGGTATGATGTTTATAATAATAAATTTCTATTAGATGGAACTTTTTTGGGCTACTACAGTGATGACACGCTTTTTCACTTGAATCAAATATTGGAAGCTAATAATTCTAGCTTTATTATTGAAGATGGTGATTTAGAAATTATGAAAAGAGCTGCACCTCTTAATACGATGTTTGGGATGAATTATTATCGTTCAGAATTTATTAGTGAATACAAAGGTGAAAATAGACAAGAATTTAATTCAACAGGAATAAAAGGACAGTCCTCTTTTAAATTAAATGCTCTAGGTGAATTTGTAAAAAAGCCTGGTATTCCGACAACAGATTGGGATTGGAATATTTATCCTCAAGGCTTATTTGATATGTTGCTTCGTATCAAAGAAGAATATCCTCAACATCCGGTCATTTATTTAACTGAAAATGGTACAGCCCTTAAAGAGGTTAAGCCAGAGGGCGAGAATGATATTATTGATGACAGTAAGAGAATCCGTTATATTGAGCAACATTTACACAAAGTTTTAGAGGCTCGAGATAGGGGAGTCAATATTCAAGGCTATTTTATATGGTCTTTGCAAGATCAATTTTCTTGGGCGAATGGCTACAATAAGCGATATGGTCTTTTCTTTGTTGATTATGAAACACAGAAGAGATATATTAAGAAAAGTGCTCTTTGGGTAAAAGGGCTAAAACGGAATTAAGGTTAGCGATTTGACTGATATTTAATATGTTTTAACTATGAGCTTAAATTTTTTACAGGAGGAGTTTTTATGGATAAGCTAGTCGCTGCCATTGAAAAGCAACAAGGGAAATTTGAAAAAATTTCTACTAATAATTATATGATGGCTATTAAAGATGGATTCATTGCTACTATGCCTTTAATTATGTTTTCAAGCTTTTTGATGATTATTATTATGATTCCTAAAAATTTCGGAGTAGAGTTACCGAGTCCAGCTATTGTCTGGATGAGAAAAGTGTATATGTTAACCATGGGAGTTTTGGGTATTATTGTTTCAGGGACTGTTGGAAAGTCATTGGTTGGAAATGTTAATAGAAAAATGCCTCACGGAAAGGTAATAAATGATACTTCTGCAATGTTGGCAGCCATATGTAGTTATCTGGTATTAACTGTAACGCTTGTAGTTGATGAGAAGACGGGATCTACAAGTTTGTCGACAAACTATTTAGGATCTCAAGGATTGATAACTTCGTTTGTCAGTGCCTTTATTACTGTAAATGTTTACCGATTCTGTATTAAGCGAGACATTACTATTCATTTACCTAAGGAAGTTCCTGGGGCTATATCACAAGCTTTTAGAGATATTTTTCCTTTTTCTTTTGTTTTACTTATTAGTGGTTTGTTAGATATTGTATCTCGGTTTAGTTTAGATGTTCCTTTTGCCCAAGTATTTCAACAACTATTGACCCCTATTTTTAAGGGAGCAGAATCATATCCTGCTATGATGTTGATTTGGTTTATGTGTGCTTTGCTTTGGTTTGTTGGAATTCATGGACCATCTATTGTCTTACCTGCTGTTACAGCTTTACAACTAAGCAATATGGAAGAGAATGCTCAACTCCTTGCAAATGGGCAGTTCCCTTATCATTCTTTAACACCTAATTTCGGGAATTATATCGCTGCGATTGGAGGAACGGGGGCTACCTTTGTTGTACCATTTATTTTGATTTTCTTTATGCGGTCTAAACAATTAAAATCGGTAGGTAAAGCTACAATTACTCCTGTTTTATTTGCGGTAAATGAACCTCTTCTATTTGGTATGCCTGTTATTTTGAATCCCTATCTTTTTGTCCCTTTTTTGATGACTCCACCAGTGAATGTATTTCTAGGAAAGGTCTTTATTGATTTCTTTGGAATGAATGGATTTTATATCCAGTTACCTTGGGCTTTTCCTGGTCCCTTGGGATTGTTAATTGGAACGAATTTTCAACCTATCTCCTTTGTATTTTTATCTTTGATTTTAGTTGTCGACATATTGATTTATTTGCCATTCTGTAGAGCGTATGATAGACAGTTACTGATGAAAGAAGATGTTGCAAGCTCAAATGATATTATTTTAGAGGAGGATACAAGTGAAATAATGCCTGGTGAGTTAGATGAAATAAAAAGTAAGGAGTTGAAAGTACTGGTTCTTTGTGCAGGGTCTGGAACAAGTGCGCAATTAGCCAATGCAATTAACGAGGGCGCTCAATTAGCAGAAGTTAGAGTGATTGCGAATTCAGGAGCGTACGGAGCTCATTATGATATTATGGGTGTTTATGATTTGATCATTCTGGCTCCACAAGTTCGGAGTTATTATAGAGAGATGAAGGTGGATGCAGAAAGATTAGGTATTCAGATAGTTGCTACCAGAGAAATGGAATATATTCATTTAACAAAGAATCCAAGTAAAGCCTTACAATTTGTATTGGAGCATTACCAAGTTATGTAGTTAGTTTTTCCATCTTTTCTTTAAGTAAGGACTATGCGTAAAGAAAAGATGGGATTTAAAATCGTTCCCCCTTTTTTAATATAAAAATCCCTCTTTCACAATTGTAAAAAGAGGGATTTTATATTTTATCTCTTAGACCAAGTTCTCTTCATAAAGAGAAGGAGGATTGGGTAAATCTCCAAGCGGCCTGCAATCATTGCAAAGGAGAGGAGAATTTTTGAGATAGGACTAAAGATTGAGAAGCTAGAAGTGGTTCCTAGAATAGGTCCGATATTATTGAAGCAGCTAAAGACAGCACTGGTAACGACTAGGAAATCATTGCTATCTAGGCTGACAATAAAGATAAGCGCTAGCAAAATCATAGCATAGATGACAAAGTATTTGAGAATTTTATGCTGGGTATCCTTGTCAATCACCGTTTTATTAACATGGAGTGTCAAAACACGGTGGGGCGATAGGATTGACAAAATTTGATTTTTGGCAATTTTTGAAAGGATAAGGCCTCGAATAACCTTGAGTCCACCTGCAGTTGAACCAGCAGAACCACCGATTGCCATGAGGAAGAGAAGGATAAACTGGGAGAAGAGGGGCCAATTGGTAATATCTCCATATCCAAAACCAGTCGTTGTAATGATATTGGAAACCTGGAAGAAGGCCATTTCAAAACTCTTAGAAAATCCTGGGTAGAGATAGAGGGTATTGAGGCTGATCAAGCCTGTAGAAAGCAGAACAATGACCAAGTAAGCTCGAAGTTCTTCGTCACCAAAGAAGGCCTTGACGCGACGGAGCATGAGGTAGTAGTAGAGATTGAAATTTACTCCAAAAACCAAAACTCCGATACTAACCAGATAGGTAATCAGTGAGCTACCATAGTGGGCAATTCCATCGTTATAGACGGTAAATCCTCCTGTACCTGCTGTCCCCATGGCAATGACAAAACTATCAAATAGGGGCATGCCAGCTAGATAATAGATGATGACAAAGAGGGAGAAGAGAGCTAGATAAAGGAGATAGAGAATCTGGGCAGTATTTTTGAGTTTGGATACAACCTTACCGAAAACAGGGCCAGGAACCTCAGCCTTCATCACTTCTAGGTGGCTATTCTTGGCATTATCCATAATAGCAAGTGCAAAAACAAGCACTCCCATTCCTCCAATCAAGTGGGTAAAACTTCGCCAGAAGAGGAGGGAACGGCTGAGAACCGAAACGTCGTTCAAAATACTTGCTCCAGTAGTTGTAAAGCCAGAACTGATTTCAAAAAAGGCATCGATAACGCTGGGAATTTGTCTAGCAAAGACAAAGGGGAGACCGCCAAAGAAGGACCAAAGGATCCAACAGAGGGCCACAATCAAGATTCCCTCCTTGGCATAAATCCGTTGATTTTTTGGCTTTTGTAAAATTCCTGAGCCGCCTAGTAATACGAGAATCCCAATCGTTGTAAAGAGGGCTGTAAAGACTTGGCTCGATTCACGGTAATAGACAGCGACAGACACAGGAACCAAAAGAAGAACAGCTTCAATCAAAAGTAATTTTGAAAGGAGGTAACGAATCATACTTTTATTCATTTCTTACCTCGCGATCAAGTCATAAATCTTGGTGATGTTTGGTAACAAAGTTGTTACTAGGAGCTTGTCTCCGACTTCCAGCATATCCTCCCCGGTAGGGAAAATAGTCTTTCCTTTTCGAATGATAGCTGCGATAAGAACCCCTTTTTTCAATTTCAGTTGAGAAAGAGGTTTGGCAGTCATTTTATTGGCTTCCTTGATATGGAATTGCAGGGTTTCGATTTGACCATTTGCTAGATGGTGCATGGCTTGAAGGTCTGAATACTGGGCGTTAACTCGACCACGAATAAAGTGCATAATCGTGTCTACGGCAATGCTTTTAGGGGTGATGATACTTGAAAAATCAGGCGCATTGATAATCTCGAGGAGACTGGTACGATTGACCTTGGTAATATTTTTCTGTACACCTACCCTGTCAAGGAACATAGAGGTAATCAGATTTTCCTCATCGACCCCTGTTAGAGTCGCAACGGCACCATAGTTTTGAGCACTTTCTTCCAGCAGGATATCTTTTGCGGTACCATCTCCTTGAACGATGTGGAGGTTTGGAAATTTCTCGCTAAAGAAGCTAGCAATTTCAGGATTGATTTCAATAACCTTGGTATCGATACGACTGTCTTTGAGGATACCTAGTAGATAATAGGCAATTCTACCAGCTCCAACAATAAGAAGACTCTTCACGGCACGAGACTTGAAATAATTATGGAAGAGCATCATGTCAACACGGTTACCAGTGACAAAGATTCTATCTTTATCCTGTATGGTCATATCACCACTTGGGATGATAATTTGATGATCTCTTTCTATCGCACATACAATGACATTGCCAAATTTTTTCCGAAAATCAGAAATGGGCATTTGGCAAAGACCACTGGAGGATTTAACAGTGAATTCCATCAAGCTGACCCGTCCACCAAAGAAACGTTCGACAGACAGGGCGTTGGGGAAGTCAATGATATTAGCAATAGCGCGGGCAGCCAAGAGCTCAGGATTAACGATAAGAGAAAAACCGAGAATATTCTTTTCCTTGAAATAAGAGTTAGAATATTCAGGGTTCCGCACCCGAACGATGGTCTCTTTAGCTCCCATTTTTTTGGCTAGAACGGCTGCAATCATGTTCACTTCATCATATTCAGTCAGGGCGATAAAGATATCACAATCCTGGACACTGGCTTGCTCAAGGATGGTAAAATCGGCCCCGTTACCAAGGATACCCATAATATCAAAACGACTGACGATATGATTGAGAACAGCTTCGTTTTGTTCAATCAGTAAAACATCATGCTTTTCTGCAACCAAGGAGCGACAGAGGGCAAAACCAACTTTTCCCCCTCCGACAAGGATAATTTTCATAATAAAACCTACTTCTTCATTATGTAACTATCATACCTTTTTTCAAGAAAAAATGCACCTGCTAGCTAATAACCAGAGCTTTTAGTAGGAAATTTGCTATAAGGTAAAACTATACCCTAACCAATTGAAATAGCTATTAGCGACTTTCTCTGAAATATGGTATGATAAAGGATATACAAGGAGATAAAATGAATAATAATTTACTGGTATTACAATCAGACTTTGGTCTGGTTGATGGTGCGGTATCGGCTATGATTGGAGTGGCTTTAGAAGAATCTCCAACCTTAAAAATCCATCATTTGACGCACGATATCACGCCTTATAATATTTTTGAGGGGAGCTACCGCCTTTTTCAGACGGTGGATTACTGGCCTGAGAGAACGACTTTTGTATCGGTTGTCGATCCAGGTGTCGGCTCGAAACGTAAGAGTGTGGTTGCCAAGACTGCAAAAAATCAATACATTGTTACCCCAGACAATGGGACCCTTTCTTTTATCAAGAAACACGTAGGCATTGTAGCCATTCGTGAAATTTCTGAAGTGGCCAATAGACGTCAAAACACAGAGCATTCTTATACCTTCCACGGTCGTGATGTCTATGCCTACACTGGTGCTAAACTGGCCAGTGGTCACATTACTTTTGAGGAAGTGGGACCAGAGCTCAGTGTGGATCAGATTGTGGAGCTTCCAGTCGTAGCGACCATCATAGAAGATCATCTGGTGAAGGGAGCTATTGATATTCTGGATGTGCGTTTTGGTTCGCTTTGGACCTCCATTACGCGAGAAGAATTTTACAAGCTGGAACCAGAATTCGGTGATCGTTTTGAAGTGACTATCTATCACGCTGATATGCTGGTCTATCAAAATCAGGTTGTCTATGGCAAATCATTTGCGGATGTGAGAATTGGTCAACCCATCCTTTACATCAACTCTCTCTATCGTTTAGGTCTGGCAATTAACCAAGGTTCCTTTGCCAAGGCCTATAATGTTGGTGTCGGTTCATCTTGGACCATTGAAATAAAGAAAATAGAATCATAAAATAGGAGAATATAGATGAAAAATCAATCAATTAAACAAGTTGTTGCTATCGGTGTTGGAGCTGCGCTCTTTGTTGTCATCGGGATGATCAGCATTCCGACACCTGTTCCAAATACAAGTATCCAGCTTCAGTATGCGGTACAGAGTCTCTTGTCTATCATTTTTGGTCCTCTAGTGGGGCTACTTGTTGGTTTAATTGGGCATGCGGTGAAGGACGCTATTGCTGGTTACGGTTTGTGGTGGACTTGGATTATCGCTAGCGGCCTCTTTGGTCTAGCTGTGGGGCTATTTAGAAAGTACGTTCGCGTGATCAATGGTGTCTTTGACTGGAAAGATATTCTTATTTTTAATCTCATTCAACTACTTGCAAATGCTCTTGTTTGGGGTGTCTTGGCACCACTTGGAGATGTTGTGATTTATCAAGAAGCGGCAGAAAAAGTATTTGCACAAGGAATTGTTGCGGGAATTGCTAATGGTGTATCTGTAGCTATTGCAGGTACTCTTCTCTTGCTTGCCTATGCAGGAACTCAAACTCGTGCAGGAAGTTTGAAAAAGGACTAAAATGATGGGGAAGGCTGGGCAACCAGTCTTTTTCGATGTTTATAGATTAGTTAGTCAAGCTAGCTAGGCTAGGAATCTTTTTGGCGCTAAGATTTTAAGAGAAGAGACTGCAAGAAGGGTTCGATTTATGATAAAATAGAAGTCTAAGAAGCGAATGAAGAGAGTAAGATGAAAGAAGCTATAATTGAGTGGAAGGATTTCTCTTTCCAGTATGAAACGCAACAAGAACCGACCTTGCAAGGGATGAATTTGACCATTTACAAGGGAGAGAAAGTCTTAATTGTTGGTCCATCTGGGTCAGGTAAGTCTACCTTGGGTCAGTGTTTGAATGGGATTATTCCCAATATTTACAAGGGGCAGATGTCTGGAGAATTTTTGATCAAGGGGCAAGCAGCCTTTGATATGAGTATCTATGATAAATCTCATCTAGTCAGTACAGTTTTGCAGGATACAGATGGGCAGTTTATCGGATTGTCCGTGGCAGAAGATTTGGCGTTTGCTCTGGAAAATGATGTAACAGCCCTAGATGAGATGAAAGATCGTGTTCATAAATGGGCTGAAAAGCTGGATCTTATTTCTTTGCTGAATCAGCGTCCTCAGGATTTGTCAGGTGGACAAAAGCAGCGAGTCAGTCTGGCTGGTGTCTTGATTGATGAGAGTCCGATTCTCTTGTTTGATGAGCCACTCGCCAATCTGGATCCCAAGTCAGGTCAGGAGATTATCGAATTGATTGACCAGATTCATAAGGAGGAGGGGACGACGACTCTTATTATCGAGCACCGTTTGGAAGATGTTCTGCATCGCCCTGTGGATCGGATTGTCTTGATCAACGATGGCCGTATCCTCTTTAATGGGAGTCCTGACCAGTTACTGGCGACTGATTTATTGACACAAAATGGAATTCGGGAACCCCTTTATCTAACGACTCTCCGTCAATTAGGTGTGGATTTAGCTAAGGAAGAACAATTAGCAAATTTGGACAACTTGTCTATCTCAAAAGGTCAGGTTCAGTTGCAGAATGAACTGGCAAAAGAAACCCCAGAATTGCAGTCACTCTTTAAATTAGAGGACGTGTCTTTTTCTTATGATGATAGACCAATTTTAAAATCCCTACATTTAGATATTAAAAAGGGCGAAAAAATTGCTATTGTCGGAAAAAATGGGGCAGGGAAGTCAACCCTAGCCAAGGCCTTAAGTAGCTTTATTCAGACGGAAGGCCGCTATCTTTGGGAAGGACAGGATATCAAAGGAGATTCTGTTGCAGAGCGGGCGGAACGAGTAGGCTATGTGCTGCAAAATCCCAATCAAATGATTTCGACCAATATGATTTTTGATGAGGTGGCTCTGGGACTTCGTTTGCGAGGTGTGGACGAGCAGGAAATTGAAACGAGAGTCTATGAAACTTTGAAAATCTGTGGGCTTTATGAATTCCGTAATTGGCCTATTTCTGCCCTGTCATTTGGTCAGAAAAAACGTGTCACTATTGCCTCGATTTTGGTTTTAGGAGCTGAAATCATTCTCTTAGATGAACCGACTGCAGGCCAAGACCAGAAGAACTATACTGAGATTATGGAATTTCTCGAAGAACTGCATCAAAAAGGTCATACCATTGTCATGATTACCCATGATATGCAATTGATGCTGGATTATTCAGATCGGGCTCTTGTCATGGTGGATGGGGAATTGATTGCCGATACTGATCCAGCTAGTCTCTTGAGCAATCCTGAGCTGTTAGTAAAAGCCAATCTAAAAGAAACTTCTATCTTCAACTTGGCAAAGAAACTCGACGTGGATCCACTTGCTTTAACGGCATTTTATAAAGAAAGGAGAGAAGGATGCAAGCTAAACTAATTGGTTACCAGCATAGAGATACTGTGATTCATCGCTTGTCAGGAGCTGCTAAACTCCTCTTTTTCATCCTTGTATCATTGGCGGCCATGATTAGCTATGATACTAGACTACTTGTTCTGATTGCCATCTTTTCGGTTTTTCTCCTCTATTTATCACAAATCCGCTTTAAAGATGTTTCCTTTGTGGCCGTTTTTGCGACGGTATTTGCCGTTTTAAATGTCTTGATGGTCTATCTCTTTTCTCCCGAGTATGGGGTTGGACTTTACGGAGAGAGAAGTGTGATTTGGCAGGGAATCGGAGCCTACACTCTGACCAGCCAAGAACTCTTTTATCTGCTAAATCTGGTCATTAAGTATCTTTGCACTATTCCTCTGGCTATTATCTTTTTGATGACAACTCATCCTAGTCAGTTTGCTTCCAGTTTAAATCAAATTGGTGTGCCTTATAAGATTGCCTATTCAGTCAGCCTGACCTTGCGCTATATTCCAGATTTGCAGGAAGAATTCTTTACTATCAAGATGTCTCAGGAAGCGCGTGGGATGGAATTATCCAAGAAAGCTTCTCTTATGCAACGAATCAAAGGCAATCTGCGCATTATTACGCCCTTGATTTTTAGCTCGCTAGAACGCATTGATACCATTGCGACCGCCATGGAACTTCGACGCTTTGGGAAAGAGAAAAAACGCACTTGGTATAGTTATCAGGCCTTGAAAAAAGGAGATTATATTACCTTGCTCTTGGCAGCTGCGTTTTTAGTAGCTAGTTTACTACTTATCTTGCAGAATCAGGGACGATTTTACAACCCTTGGAAATAGCTTGAAAAAATTGAAAAAATCAAGTCGTTTCTATTGACAATGATTCTGAAAGTGTTATACTAAGAAAGTAGTTTCGCTGATTTACTTCAAACCTGTTGTGAGGTAAGTTAACGATGCCTTAACCACGCTGTTTGCTGAGCTTGACTCCGGGCAGTGTGGCTATTTTTTTGCAATGGTAAAAGGAAGCAAGTCATGACAAATCACATTGTATTATTTGAACCCCAAATTCCACAAAATACAGGCAATATCGCGCGTACTTGCGCTGCAACCAATTCTCCCCTCCACATCATCAAGCCCATGGGCTTTCCTATCGATGACCGTAAGATGAAGCGAGCTGGTTTGGATTATTGGGATAAGCTAGAGATTTATTTTTACGAGAGTTTAGAGGATTTCCTGCCTCAGATGAAGGGAAAACTCTATCTGATTTCGAAATTCGCTGAGAAAGTGTATTCTGATGTGGATTTATCGACTAACGAAGACCATTATTTTCTATTTGGACGTGAAGACAAGGGCTTGCCTGAGGACTTTATGCGAGAACATCCTGAGAAAGCTCTCCGTATTCCTATGAATGATGAACATGTCCGCAGTCTCAATGTGTCTAATACTGTCTGCATGATTGTCTATGAGGCTCTTCGCCAGCAGAACTTTGCAGGTCTTGAGCTTGTTCATACCTATGAAGTGGATAAATTGAAATAAAAAATGAAAATGAAAATGAACAAAATGCTTGCGCTTGCAAGCGTTTTTTGTTATGATAAAAGAGTCTTCAGGGCAGGGTGAAATTCCCGACCGGCGGTAAATTTGACTAGCTATTTTAGCTTTCTCGTCGTTGTCTTGTCTCGATATACTTTAAGTATTATCTTCGACTGCGACGCCTAGATAAATCTAAAATATCTTAGCCAAATAAGTCCGCGAGCGCAAGCTGATGTGGTGAGATTCCACAACCGACAGTATAGTCTGGATGGGAGAAGACGAAAGAATAGCTTTGTCTGTTCTGATAGATTTATAGCTGAACTGTAACCGCTTGCTTGGATTTCCTTAATAGAGTGAGAGGGAACTTTTGGGATATAAAAAGTGAGAATAGATAGAGGAATCCTTTCTAACTTCTTCTGATTTTATAGAAAATTGGAGGAACCTGTTATGACAAACACACGTCGACTTTCGACCATTGCGATCTTATCAGCCATCTCATTTGTGCTGATGTACTTTGACTTTCCGCTCTTGCCAGCGGCATCCTTCCTCAAGATCGAATTTAGTATCTTGCCAGTCCTTGTTGGTCTGGTGGTCATGGATTTGCCTGCTGCTCTAGGAGTTCTCTTGCTTCGCTCACTCTTGAAATTGCTTCTTAACAGCCAGGGAGTGAATACTTACATTGGTTTGCCGATGAATATCGTAGCTTTGGGAGTTTTTGTCATCGTATTTGCTTTGATTTGGAAAAAGGAACGGACAACTCTTCGTTTCCTACTAGGCTCTTTAGCTGGAACTATTGGTTTAACCGTGGCTATGTTGGTTCTTAACTATGTTTATGCTGTTCCTTTGTACGCTAAGTTTGCTAACTTTGATATTGGAAAAATTTTGGGACTTTCCAACTACCTAATGACTATGGTGTTGCCTTTTAACTTGATTGAGGGTGTAATCTTTTCCGTTTCATTCTGGTTGTTGTATGTTCTCTTGAAACCAACCTTAAAACATTATGAAAGATAAACAAACATTTTTAATGAAGGGCAGTTTTGCCCTTTTACTTTTCGTTATTCTTGGCTACATGGTCAAATTTTACCCTGAAACGCTGGTCGGTTTTGACCAACCGATTCAGACTGCTGTTCGAGGAGACTTGCCAGATTACTTGACTATTCTTTTCAGGGCCATCACACGCTTGATTGATATCCCAGTGATTATCACTTGGGTTGTCATTACAGCTTTTATCTTTTATCGTAAGCGATGGAAGATAGAAAGTTTCTTCATGCTAGGAAATCTGGTTTTGGCAGGTCTTTTAATCGTGACCTTTAAAAATATCTACCAGCGCCCACGACCAGCTATTTTACACTTGGTTGAGGAGAAGGGATTTTCCTTCCCAAGTGGCCATTCTCTGGCTGTAACCTTGATGGTTGGTTCTCTGATTGTTATTCTTAGTCAACGGATGAAAAATCCAGTCTGGAGAAAAATCGTGCAAATCGTACTTGCTCTCTATCTAGTCAGTGTGCTGGTATCAAGGGTTTATCTGGGAGTTCATTATCCATCAGATGTCCTTGCCAGTCTCTGTGTGGGTTTGGGAGTCTTGTTTATCGAGTTTCCCTTTTATGATAAGCTCCGCTTCCAATGGCGATTTAAAGGCAAGCAGAAGTGAGTATCAAATTCCCTTGAGGAGAAAGAAATGAAAGTCAGTATAGCAGATCTTCATCCGACTCAACTATATTTATCAGAAAAGAAGTTGCAAGATATTCAGATGCTTTATCAGTCTGTAGAACTAAACAATGTTGATCCAATTAGTATTCTTGCGTTTGGAAATTGCTTGTTGATTACAGATGGGCATCACAGGGCCTATCAGACTTTATTGGCAGGTCAAGATACGATTTCTGCTGAGTGGGATAGAGATGGTGGTGATGAACTATATCATCTCTATGCGCAAGCTTGTGAGGAAAGAAAGATTTACTCTGTTCTGGATTTAAAAAATCATATCTTACCTCAAGATGAGTATGAAGCAAAATGGTATAACTGGTGTGAGGGTTTTAATCAAGCAGCAACTCTCTTATTGAAAAGGAAAGCAGATGAAACAGATTTTACAAATAGATAATTCACTACGTCTCGTTCCTTATTGTAAGGTCAATCATTGTGAGGAAGCTTTTGCTTGGTATCAGAATGTGGACTTGGTTTACCTCGTAGATGGGGTGAAGCTTCCTTATAGTCAAGAAACTTTGGAAGCCATGTATTCCTATTTGGATCAGCATGGTGAACTTTTTTGGATTGAAGTCAAGGAGAAGGGAGAATGGTTTCCAATTGGGGATGTTACACTATCTCAGGATAATTTCCCCATTGTGATTGGGAATCCCGCTTACCAACATCGAGGACTTGGAAAAAAGATTCTAAGTGCTTTGATTGAATTGGCTCGAGTAAAAGGATGGAGAGAATTGAGAGTCAAGGAAATCTACACCTACAATCATGCTTCTAGGAGGTGTTTCAAGTCGCTTGGATTTGTGGAAAATGGAGCAACAGAAAAAGGAACGAGTTTTATACTGAAATTAGTCTAATCTAACTTGTTTTTTAACTTAAAATCTGATAAACTATGTAGTAATTGAATAGAAATCTGCAAGACTAGTAACTCAAGGGAAGTATATCAGGGAGGAGAGCCGTGACTGCAAGCTCTCTATATGAAAGCTGGGTGAATTCACTTGCGCATGGATTTAGAAATGAAGGTCTGACTTGTCAGATGAAAACGGATGGTACCGCGTGTCAACGCTCCGAGTGGAGTTTTTGGCATGTGGTTTTCTTTTTATCTGATAAGCGACTGATGGAGGAATTATGTCAACTATTGAAGAACAATTAAAAGCGCTTCGCGAAGAAACGCTGGCTAGCTTGAAGCAGATTTCTGCTGAAAATGAAAAAGAGATGCAAGAATTGCGTGTCTCTGTCCTTGGTAAAAAGGGTTCGCTCACTGAAATCCTCAAAGGGATGAAAGATGTCTCTGCTGAGATGCGTCCAATCATTGGGAAACACGTCAATGAAGCTCGTGATGTCTTGACAGCTGCTTTTGAAGAAACAGCTAAACTATTGGAAGAAAAGAAAGTCGCAGCTCAACTGGCTAGCGAGAGCATCGATGTGACACTTCCAGGTCGTCCAGTTGCGACTGGTCACCGTCACGTTTTGACACAAACCAGTGAAGAAATCGAAGATATTTTCATTGGGATGGGTTACCAAGTCGTGGATGGTTTTGAAGTGGAGCAAGACTACTATAACTTTGAACGTATGAACCTTCCCAAAGACCACCCAGCCCGTGATATGCAGGATACTTTCTATATCACTGAAGAAATCTTGCTCCGTACCCACACGTCTCCAGTTCAAGCGCGTGCTATGGATGCCCATGATTTCTCTAAAGGTCCTTTGAAAATGATCTCACCAGGGCGTGTGTTCCGTCGTGATACGGACGATGCGACCCACAGTCACCAGTTCCACCAAATTGAAGGCTTGGTTGTTGGGAAAAATATCTCTATGGCTGATCTTCAAGGAACCCTTCAGTTGATTGTGCAAAAAATGTTCGGTGAAGAGCGTCAGATCCGTCTGCGTCCATCTTACTTCCCATTCACAGAGCCATCTGTTGAGGTGGATGTTTCTTGCTTCAAGTGTGGTGGAGAAGGCTGTAACGTATGTAAGAAAACTGGTTGGATCGAAATTATGGGGGCCGGTATGGTTCACCCACGTGTCCTTGAAATGAGTGGTATCGATGCGACTGTTTACTCTGGATTTGCCTTTGGTCTTGGACAAGAGCGTGTAGCTATGCTCCGTTACGGAATCAACGATATCCGTGGATTCTACCAAGGAGATGTCCGCTTCTCAGAACAGTTTAAATAATGATTAGAAAAGTAGAAATGGCAGATGTTGAGGTGTTGGCTAAAATTGCCAAACAAACCTTTCGTGAAACATTTGCTCATGATAATACGGAAGAGCAGTTACAGGAATACTTTGAAGAGGCTTATAGTCTGAGAGTTTTGTCAACTGAGTTGGAAAATCCTGACTCCGAAACCTATTTCATTATGCATGAAGAGGAGATAGCTGGTTTTCTCAAAGTCAACTGGGGAAGTGCTCAGACTGAGAGAGAATTAGAGAATGCTTTTGAAATTCAACGTCTCTATGTGCTACAAAAATTCCAAGGATTTGGACTAGGTAAGCAACTGTTTGAATTTGCTCTTGAACTTGCTACAAAAAATAGTTTTTCCTGGGCTTGGTTAGGTGTTTGGGAGCATAATACAAAAGCTCAAGCGTTTTATAATCGATATGGTTTTGAAAAATTTAGCCAACATCATTTTATGGTTGGTCAAAAAGTAGATACGGATTGGTTACTGAGAAAGAAATTAAGGTAAGAAGATGATTCTTCTATTGAAATGATAGGAAAGGAAAAGAACTAGAGTGGCAACTGTCATTCTGGAAAACTAAATTATGCTTGTATCTTATAAATGGTTAAAAGAATTGGTGGACATTGATGTGCCATCACAAGAGTTGGCTGAAAAAATGTCAACTACAGGGATCGAGGTAGAAGGTGTCGAATCACCTGCTGCTGGTCTCTCAAAAATTGTCGTCGGTGAGGTCTTGTCTTGCGAAGATGTGCCAGAAACTCACCTCCATGTTTGTCAGGTTAACGTTGGCGAAGAAGAAGCCCGTCAAATCATCTGTGGTGCCCCAAATGTGCGTGCAGGCATCAAGGTCATGGTGGCACTTCCGGGAGCTCGCATTGCTGACAATTACAAGATCAAAAAAGGGAAAATCCGCGGTTTTGAGTCACTTGGGATGATCTGTTCACTTGGTGAATTAGGAATTTCTGACTCAGTTGTACCTAAGGAATTCGCAGATGGCATCCAAATCTTGCCAGAAAATGCCGTTCCAGGTGAGGAAGTCTTCTCATACCTAGACTTGGATGATGAAATCATCGAACTTTCTATCACACCCAACCGTGCAGATGCCCTTTCTATGCGTGGGGTGGCTCACGAAGTAGCAGCTATCTATGATAAGGCAGTCAACTTTAAAGAATTTACTCTTTCAGAAACTGACCAAGCTGCAGCAGATACTCTTTCTGTAGGTATTGAGACAGACAAGGCGCCTTATTATGCAGCTCGTATCTTGGACAATGTGACTATTGCATCAAGTCCACAATGGTTGCAAAATCTTCTTATGAATGAAGGTATCCGTCCAATCAATAACGTAGTGGACGTGACAAACTATATCCTGCTCTACTTTGGTCAACCTATGCATGCTTTTGACTTGGACACCTTTGAAGGCAATGACATCCGTGTACGTGAAGCGCGTGCTGGTGAAAAATTGGTGACTTTAGATGGTGAAGAACGTGACTTGGACGTGAATGACTTAGTTATCACTGTCGCAGACAAGCCAGTAGCCCTTGCAGGTGTCATGGGAGGTCAAGCAACAGAAATCTCTGAAAACTCTAGTCGTGTCGTCCTTGAAGCTGCAGTCTTCAATGGAAAATCTATCCGCAAGACTAGTGGTCGCCTCAACCTTCGTTCAGAATCGTCTTCTCGCTTTGAAAAAGGGATCAATGTGGCAACAGTCAATGAAGCCCTTGATGCGGCAGCTAGCATGATTGCAGAACTTGCAGGTGCGACGGTGCGTAAAGGTATCGTTTCAGCGGGTGAACTTGATACCTCTGATGTGGAAGTTTCTTCAACTCTTGCTGATGTTAACCGTGTCCTCGGAACTGAGCTTTCTTATGCTGATATCGAAGATGTTTTCCGTCGTCTTGGCTTTGGCCTTTCTGGAAATGCAGATAGCTTTACAGTCAGCGTCCCACGTCGTCGCTGGGATATCACTATCGAGGCAGACCTCTTTGAAGAAATTGCTCGTATCTATGGATATGACCGCTTGCCAACCAGCCTTCCAAAAGACGATGGGACAGCTGGCGAATTGACAGCCACACAAAAACTCCGCCGTCAGGTTCGTACGATTGCTGAAGGAGCAGGTTTGACAGAAATCATCACCTATGCTCTAACAACTCCTGAAAAAGCAGTTGAGTTTACGGCTCAACCAAGTAACCTTACTGAACTCATGTGGCCAATGACAGTGGACCGTTCTGTCCTCCGTCAAAATATGATTTCTGGTATCCTTGATACCGTTGCCTACAACGTAGCTCGTAAGAATAAAAACTTGGCCCTTTATGAGATTGGGAAAGTTTTTGAACAAACTGGTAATCCAAAAGAAGAACTTCCAAATGAGATCAACAGTTTTGCCTTTGCCTTGACAGGCTTGGTTGCTGAAAAAGATTTCCAAACAGCAGCAGTTCCAGTTGATTTCTTCTATGCTAAAGGAATCCTTGAAACGCTATTTGCTCGTTTGGGCCTCCAAGTAACTTATACAGCAACATCTGAAATTGCTAGCCTTCATCCAGGTCGTACAGCAGTCATTTCACTCGGTGACCAAGTTCTTGGTTTCCTTGGCCAAGTACACCCAGTCACTGCTAAGGCCTACGATATTCCAGAAACGTATGTGGCTGAGCTCAACCTTTCAGCCATCGAGGCTGCCCTTCAACCTGCTACTCCATTTGTGGAAATCACAAAATTCCCAGCAGTTAGCCGTGACGTTGCCCTTCTCCTCAAGGCAGAAGTCACTCACCAAGAAGTTGTGGACGCTATCCAAGCTGCCGGTGTGAAACGCTTGACAGATATCAAACTCTTTGACGTCTTCTCAGGCGAAAAATTGGGACTTGGTATGAAGTCAATGGCTTATAGCTTGACTTTCCAAAATCCAGAAGATAGCTTAACGGACGAAGAAGTCGCACGCTACATGGAAAAAATCCAAGCTTCGCTCGAAGAAAAAGTCAATGCAGAAGTGCGTTAAAGTATCAATCCATCCTTTGGGGTGGATTTTTTTTTATGTGACTTTCAGTCCGTCTCGCTCCGTTAGGTGCGAGACAAAAAAACCACTCGCTATGCGGGTGCGCGTCGAAGGTTATACCCCAAAAACTCCAAACGCGATACAATAAAGGTGTTCAAGCCAATTGTAAAGCGAAAGGAGAAAAATATGGCACAAAAGGCTCATAGTTTATCGCACACAAAGTGGCACTGTTCTATCATATTGTGTTCACCCCTAAGTATAGACGAAAAGTCATCTATAATCAATATCGAAGTAGTTTAGGCGAAATATTTCATCGTTTGTGTAGTTATAAAGGAGTTGAAATTATCGAGGGTCACTTAGTGCCAGAGCATGTACATATGTTAGTAAGTATTCCACCAAGGATAAGTGTTTCGAGTTTCAGGGGTTATTTAAAAGGAAAAAGTGCACTCATGATGTTTGACAAACACTCCAATCTCAAGTACAAGTTTGGGAATAGGCATTTCTGGGCGGAAGGTTATTATGTAAGTACAGTAGGGCTTAATGAAGCCACAATTAAGAAATATATTCAAGATTAAAGAAATTATCCAGTGGATGATTTCTTCACGAGTATGAAAATTTGAGAATGAGTAAAGCATGATATAGCACTAGATAAATTGAGTGTAAAAGAATATGAGGATCCCTTTAGGGATAGTGGTAAGTAATACTAAAGCCTCTTTAAGAGGCAAGTGACGAGTCAAGAGCAATGAGGCTTGAACAAAGTGAAAGCTAGCGTCTTTAGGCGCTAGCTGGTAATTTGGGCTTATAGCACTGGTACAAACCACCCGTTTGACGGGTGGATTTTTGCTTTTCAAATAACAATTCAGGATCAAAAATCGACAGTTGAGGAGCAGAGTGGATAAATTAAGTTTGCTACTGTATAATGGATTTATCACTAATACTCTTCGAAAATCTCCTCAAACCACGTCAGCTTCGCCTTGCGGTATATATGTGACTGACTTCGTCAGTCTTATCTACAACCTCAAAACAGTGTTTTGAGCAACCTACGGCTAGCTTCCTAGTTTGCTCTTTGATTTTCATTGAGTATAAAAGTGCTCCAGGCCATATTTTACATAGCATTAGTCTTCTAAAATGGACAGAAATCATTGTAAAGGCTATCAAAAAGGAGTATAATGAGTGAAAGACATTTCGGAGGTGAAAGATGCTAGAAGTAAGAAGTCTAGAGAAAAGTTTTGGATCCAAGCAAGTTTTGTTTGGTATTGACTTTCAAGCGCGACCAGGTCGTATTTTGGGACTAGTCGGGAAAAACGGTGCTGGGAAGACAACGATTTTCCACAGTATTTTGAAGTTTTTAGAATACCAAGGAGAAATCAGTCTAGATGGTCAGGATATTCGTCAGGAGACCTACGCTCGGATTGGCTATCTGCCTGAAGAACGCAGTCTTATGCCTAAATTGACAGTCCTTGAGCAAGTTCGCTATTTGGCGACTCTAAAAGGTATGGATGCCAAGGAGGTTAAGGAAAAACTCCCTCAATGGATGAAGAGGTTGGAAGTGAAAGGGAAGCTGACAGATAAAATCAAGAGTCTGTCAAAAGGAAATCAGCAGAAGATTCAGCTCATCATTACTCTGATTCATGAACCAGACTTGATTATCTTGGATGAGCCTTTCAGTGGATTGGACCCAGTCAATACAGAATTGCTCAAGCAAGTCATTTTTCAAGAAAAAGAACGTGGGGCAACCATCATCTTTTCTGACCATGTCATGACCAACGTCGAGGAGCTTTGTGACGATATTCTCATGATCCGAGATGGCCGTGTGGTCTTGCATGGACCAGTTCAGGATGTCCGAAATCAATATGGGAAAACGCGTCTCTTTGTTTCAAGTGAACGAAGCAAGGAAGAATTGGAAAAACTTCCTCATGTTAAACAGGTGAGCTTGACCAAACAAGGCAGTTGGAAATTGATCTTAGAGGATGAGAGCGCTGGAAGGGAACTCTTCCCAATCTTGACTCAAGGGCAATATATCGCAACCTTTGACCAGCAAGCGCCAACAATCGATGAAATCTTTAAACTAGAATCAGGGGTGGAAGTATGAGAAATATGTGGGTTGTAATCAAGGAAACCTATCTTCGACATGTCAAATCGTGGAGTTTCTTCTTTATGGTGATTTCACCATTCTTGTTTATCGGTCTCTCTGGAGGAATTGGCTATCTCCAAGGCTCATCAATGGCTCAAAGTGGTAAGATAGCAGTGATTAGCACGGTTCCAGCTGTGACAGAAGGTCTCAAATCTACCAATGGTCTCAATTTTGACTACAAGGATGAAGCAAGTGCTCAAGCTGCTATCAAGGATGAAAAATTAAAAGGCTATCTGACCATTGACCAAGAGGATAGTGTCTTGAAGGCAGTTTATCACGGTGAAACTTCCCTTGAGATTGCTATTAAGCTAGGAGTAACGAGCAAGTTAAATGAGCTTCAAGATCAACTCAATCGTTCGGCAGCCAATTTGTCACAAGAACAGGAAAAACGCTTGGAACAAACAGTTAACTTTACGGAGAAAATTGATGAATCCAAGGAAAATAAAAAGTTTATTCAAACAATGGCAGCAGGCGCCTTAGGATTCTTTCTTTATATGATTCTGATTACCTATGCGGGTGTAACAGCTCAGGAAGTTGCCAGTGAAAAAGGCACTAAAATTATGGAAGTCGTCTTTTCTAGCATAAGGGCTAGTCACTATTTCTATGCGCGGATGATGGCTCTGTTTCTGGTGATTTTAACGCATATCGGGATTTATGTTGTAGGTGGTCTGGCAGCCATTTTGCTCTTTAAAGATTTGCCATTCTTGGCTCAGTCTGGTGTTTTAGATCACTTGGGAGATGCTTTCTCACTGAATACATTGTTCTTTATTTTGCTTAGTCTTTTCATGTACGTCGTCTTGGCAGCCTTTCTAGGTTCTATGGTTTCTCGTCCTGAGGACTCAGGAAAAGCCTTGTCGCCTTTGATGATTTTGATTATGGGTGGTTTTTTTGGAGTGACAGCTCTAGGTGCAGCTGGTGACAATCTCATCTTGAAGATTGGTTCTTATATTCCCTTTATTTCGACCTTCTTTATGCCATTTAGAACCATTAATGGCTATGCAGGGGGAGTAGAAGCATGGATTTCACTTGCGATTACAGTGATTTTTGCAGTGGTAGCAACAGGATTTATCGGACGCATGTATGCCAGCCTAGTCCTTCAAACGGATGATTTAGGGATTTGGAAAACATTTAAACGTGCCTTAGCTTATAAATAGAAGAGCCTCGCGAAAGCGAGGTTTTTTAGAGATAAAAAGAGTGGAATTTAGAAAAATATTTTTCATATCTATTGACTTTTAGGGGTGAAATTTGGTATTATAGTAGGCGGTATTGTTTACCCCATTTGAAAGGCCCCGGAACCTTCCAAATACTTTTCGATGGGAAGGAACACCCATCACTGTAAACAAAAATCGAACTATATATAGGAGAAATCATGAACAAAACAACATTTATGGCTAAACCAGGCCAAGTTGAACGTAAATGGTACGTAGTTGACGCAACTGATGTACCACTTGGACGTCTTTCTGCAGTAGTTGCTAGCGTACTTCGCGGAAAAAACAAACCAACATTTACACCACACACTGATACAGGTGACTTTGTGATTGTTATCAATGCTGAAAAAGTTAAATTGACTGGTAAAAAAGCAACTGATAAAATCTACTACACTCACTCAAACCACCCAGGTGGATTGAAACAAATCTCTGCAGGTGAACTTCGTTCTAAAAATGCAGTACGTTTGATCGAGAAATCAGTTAAAGGTATGCTTCCACACAATACTCTTGGGCGCGCTCAAGGTATGAAGTTGAAAGTATTTGTTGGAGCTGAGCACACTCACGCTGCACAACAACCAGAAGTTCTTGATATTTCAGGACTTATCTAAGGAAAGGAACAATAAAGTATGTCACAAGCACAATATGCAGGTACTGGACGTCGTAAAAACGCTGTTGCACGCGTTCGCCTTGTTCCAGGAACTGGTAAAATCACTGTTAACAAAAAAGATGTTGAAGAGTACATCCCACACGCTGACCTTCGTCTTGTAATCAACCAACCATTCGCAGTTACTTCAACTGCAGGTTCATACGACGTTTTCGTTAACGTTGTAGGTGGTGGATACGCTGGTCAATCAGGAGCTATCCGTCACGGTATCGCTCGTGCCCTTCTTCAAGTAGACCCAGACTTCCGCGATTCATTGAAACGTGCAGGACTTCTTACACGTGACTCACGTAAAGTTGAACGTAAGAAACCAGGTCTTAAGAAAGCTCGTAAAGCATCACAATTTAGTAAACGTTAATTCGAAAGAATTACTGTACTTACAAAGAGCACCTTTCGGGGTGTTCTTTTTTGTACTTTTTTACTAAATTGGTGCAATTGACACAGTTGTTGCGACTTTAGTCGCTTACAAATGTGGCTGCAACCTGACAAGGTCAGTTGCCTCAAAACGTTAATCAATACGATTATATCAACGTTTCAAAGCACTCAAAAGTTTACCTTATGGGTGCTTTTTTCGTGTTTTTTTGAAAAATTTACCTTATTTTTACCTTATTGTTTTAGAGACTTTAAAGCAAATTCACCTACTGTCATAGGAACTACATTAGAAGTATTTACGTAAATCTGTGTTGTTCCTGTGTCACTGTGTGTTAGAGCTTCAGAAATAGCTTCTAAGCTCATTCCTGCTTGTTTAGCAAGCGTTGCTCCTGTATGTCGCAGTTTATGAGGTGTAGCATGTGCCAGTTCATATCTTTGTTGTTCTTTCCAAGAGATAAGAAGCTGAAGTAAGTCATTAGAAATAGAGAAAATGGGAAATATTTCCATAATAAAACGCATATTATCAAGGTTTCAATACCTGATACTATGCGTTTTTAGGATTTTAAATCCTGATTGCTTGGCCTCTTTTTCATTATAGTTCCGTTTGATTTATAGTTTCATTAATTCTATGGAGATTCATCATTTTGAGTAATAATAGTACTTCCAGAAGTTAAAGATTTCATTTTATCCTTCAAGTGTCTGTATTAGATAATATGTTCTAAATTCCTTATATCTTGTTAGGATTTGGGTAGAATCATTGATAACAGACTGTTACAAATCTAGTCAGCTGAATGATTTATATTTATCTATTTTTCTAGTAACCAATCTATGATATTTTTCTTCTCAATACCATTGTAATTTGCTGTTGGCTGAATCGTATCCATTGTTAATAGATATTTTGGGAATTGATCTTTAATGGCTTCTAGTGGTCTAAGTTCTCTTTCTAGTGTTTCTGGAGAAAGTGTTGTTTCACTGAACTGATAATAAGCGTAGTGACCAAGATCAGTTACAACAACAAAATCAACCTCATATTTATCTAAATTACCAACATATACTTGTGAATATCTACGTCTCAATTCCAAATAGACAATATTTTCCAAGATATGGCCAATATCTTCTTTGTGGTCTGGTAATAAGAGATGTCGTAAACCTAAATCAACGGGATAATATTTTTCTAATCGTTGCAATAATGCTCTACCTTTTACATCAAAGCGTGGAACGGAATAAAAAAGTAAACTATCTGTCAAAGTTGTCAAATAATTTTCTAAAGTATTATGGGATATTGAAACATTTTGGCTGACTAGGGTATTGCGAATCTTATTTGTTGATATTAAGCTACCTGTACTACTGAGAAGGGTTCGGACAATGCGCTCAATAATAGTAGGATTTGGATTTCCCAATCTAGTGACAATATCATTTAACAGTATGGAGTTATATATTCCTCTGAGATAGTCAATTTTTTCAGCGTAAGATGATGTTTGCAATAAGTAAGGGAAAGCACTAAAGAGATAATTGTTAAAAATTTCTGTTGTATTCAGATTCTCTGTGAGAGATTGACCTGATAGATATTCTTCAAATGACAAAGGAAGAACCTCTATCTCAACATACCGACCAGTCAAGTTTGTAGCTAATTGGCTGCTCATAAAGTAGGCGTTTGATCCAGTCAAATAGAGGTCAACATTTGGTAGGATGAATAGGCTATCTGCAACTAGTTCAAATTTTTCAACATGTTGAATTTCATCTAAAAAGATATAGTATGTTTTCTCCCCAACTAACTGCTCTTTTATATAAGCGAATAATGTTTGAAAATGTCGCAGGTCATAGTAACTCAAATCTTCGAAATTGATGGATATAATCTGATCCTCGTCTACCCCAGTTGCTAGTAACTCTTCTTTATAGAGTTGAAAGAGAACAGATTTACCAGCTCGTCTAACTCCGCTCACGACTTTGATGATTTGGCGGTCACGATGTCTTCTTAAAAAATCTAAATAATGTGGTCTTTTAATATAGTTCATAATAGATACCTCAAAGATAGTATAATACAAATAGACATTATTTTCAAATATTTAGAAATAATATTTAATTCGTCTGATTATTTCTAAAAGTTTGAAAATAATATTTTTGTGCAATCAAAAAATAATCCATTTTGGTATGGCATGATAGTAAATCTTGTGAGGTTTTGTAGCAAGTATTCAAATAAAAAGCGCATACTATCAGGCGTGTATGCTTGATAGTATACGTTTTATCCTAGAAATATTTACTGGCTGTTTTTTTCAAACTGACTTTTTAAGAAGTTACCTTATCAGCAATTTCAAATAAGTTTATGGAGCTATCTTTGGAAAAATTGTAGAGTGTCAAAGCTTACCACAGCCTTTATCATTTCAATGATTTAGATTGCTTACATTTTGTTTTGATAAGTTTTACGGTAATCTCCAGGAGAAAGTCCAGTCCTTTGTTTAAAAATTTTAGTAAAGTAAGAATAATTATCATACCCTACTTGACAAGATACTTGTGATATCGATATATTTGTTTGAGATAGGAGAGATTTAGCAGCATTAATGCGTTTATCCGTTATATATTTAACAAGAGTTTCTCCAGTTTCTTTTTTAAAAATTCTAGCTAAATGATCTGCGCTGAGATAAACCATATCTGCTAATATAGAACGATTTATATCTTCATAGTAGTGATGATCTATGTATTCGACGATGCGTTGAATACTATTTTTTTGGTTTTCAATGTTTGTTGCAAATTTCTTAGCATGTGACCAGTAATAATCAAAGTAATCCTGAAAAGATTCAATTGAATGAAAGCGTCGTTGGAATAAGAAATCATGAGTGCTGTTTTGGAACAATTTATGTGCCGAAATTCCTTTTTGATCTAGATATATTCCTATTTGTTGAGTCCAATCTAGTAAAATTTGTTGTAGTGTGAAAGTAGGAATTTGAGAATTATAAGCAAGTGAATTAATTTTTTCTCTTAATTCGTATTCACTTAAGGTATCTAAAAAAGTAATTGAAAGAGTTTCTGTTTTAAAGGAAGTTGGAAAACTATGTGGAACACATGTAATAGTATTCCAATAAGAAACATATTGTTCATTATAAGTGTAGAGTTCTTTGGTATGAAATAAAATATCGGATATTTTATGGCAACTCTTATATATAATGTTTGAGTATTTACTAAAGTTATTAGAAATTTGAGAATGAATCTCATATGCTAATTTGTCACTACGTTTGGATGAGTCCACTCTAAAGAGACAAACATATTGATCAACCTGACTTTCCATCTTGAACAAACTTATCAGCTTATAAGAAGGTTGTGAAATTCTTTGAAGTTCTCTTTTTAGTTGAGAAGTCCATGATGGAGTTTCTGCAGAATAATCTTCTTCATTAAGATTGATTGTTAAAACTGCAAGAAAAAAATACTGGTGTTTTTGAAGAATAAAATCTTGTTTGCTTGCTATATTTTCTAGCTCATCAATGCGAGAAATTTGAGGTTTTCTAAGGTAATCATACCAGAAGTTATCTTCTATTTGTAAAAGTGCATCATTTTTTCCGTTTAAGTTATGATTCTCAATTTTACTAATGGCTTTTTGAATAATAAATTCTAATTTTTCAAAGTTAATGGGTTTTAGATAGTATTCGAAGCTTTGTAATTCAATTGCTTTTTGAGCATAGTTGAAGTCGGCGTAATTGGTTAAAAAAATTGTTTTTATATCATATTTTTCATTTCTAATCCAAGATAAGAGTTCGAGGCCACTACCTTGAGGCATTTCTATATCGCTTATCATGAGATCAATAGGATACTCTCTAATAATATTTTGAGCTTGAGTGAGGCTATAGGCAACATAAACAGTGTCAATGTGTAGTTTAGCCCAATTTATTTTCTCTCGTAAAGCTTCAATGATAAAACGATCGTCATCAACTAATAAGATGTTCATTATAACCTCCGTCGATAATCTTGTATGGAATAAGTAAAAGAATTTTAGCCCCACCTTCTTCATTATTTTCAAATGCAATACTATAGTCATTAGGATAGAGAAGATTTAAACGTTCGATGGTGTTTGTGATCCCGATATGATGTCCATCTTCTGTTATTAGAGACTGTTTCTGATTTAGTTTTGATAAAATTTCTTCAGAGAAACCTGGACCATTATCCTCGATACAAATATGAATGTAATCTGAGTTCTCAGTTTTTACTTTTTTTATCGATAGCAAAATTGTAAATAAATCCTGAAATGAAAAACCGTGTTTGATTGTGTTTTCAATAAATGTTTGTAACAGTAATGATGGGACAAGAGTATTTTGTAGGTCATCATTGTAGTTTAGTGAAAAGTAGATGCTATTTCCATATCGAATTTGTTGTATTTCTAAATAATCTTTAATATGCTGAACTTCATCTTTAAGTTCTGAAAAATCTTGATTAGCCATAAATAAATGACGGAGATAATTTGAAGTTAGGATAGTTAACTCTTCAATTTCCTTGTAGTTTTTTGTTTGAAGCATACTATGAATCATTGATAACATATTTAAGTAGAAATGCGGACGAATTTGGTTCTTAAGATAATTAAGTTCAATCTTCTTAAGTTCTAGTTGTGAATGGTATTCTCGTATTTTTAATTCTTGCATGTCAAAAATTACTTTATTAAGTTTATCATTTGCCTTATCAATTTCTAGTATACCTTCAGATATAAAAAATTCAGAAGGGGGGATGGAGTCCCCGAGTTGAGAGAGTCGTTCAGTGAGTCTTGTTATTGGTTTAATCATCCATTGACGAATATACAGGATAATGATGATTGATAAAATGGTGATAATGATAGGAACGGCTGATAAAAATACTTCTAAGAGTGTGATATTTCTAAAGACTTCGGCATAATCGACTAAAACATAAATATCGAAAGGTAAATGCGTTTTTTCATTTTGAGCATGAATCAGGTAGTTTTCGGAGGGTATATTGTTAGGCTCTTTTAGGGAAAGTTTACCATTATTTCCAATATTGAGTTTTCTTAGAGGTTTTAGGATATCTTCTGAAGATATGACGGCATAAATGATTTTTCCTTCGTAATAAACAGATTTAACTAAGTATTCGCTATTTTTAGTAGTTACATTTTTCCATTTACGGTCACTTATATCACTACGCAATGATTTTAGATTCGATTTTAACAGTAGATAATCTTCATATGGAATATAAAGATTGGAGACATTTATAAAATGATCAGTACTATCGGTTTCTAATAAGAATGTCATATGAGTTTCATTTTGATATTCAAACTCTATAAAGCTAGTTTGAACTTTTTTGAGATTTTCTTGATACTCAAGAAACGTTTGTACATGATTTAAGTTCTCTAAAGATTCATTATGTGTTATTGTTGAGTACATAAAGCGTTCTACAGAATGCAATTTCTCATTAACAGAATCAGCATAAATTTCAATTGAACTACGTAGGTGTACTATATTTTGGTTTTTAATAAAATTTCTGGTTATGTTACTCATAGCAATATTGATTAAAATATTTATCAATAGTAGTACAAGTAGGAGTTTAAAGAAAAAATGAATGGAATGTTTTTTTGATAAGTCGTGATTTAATTTCATATACTATTCTCCTCTTAAAATTATAGCACTTTGAAAATACGATATCATGTAACAAAACAGATATGTTTTATCAAGATGTCGGAAAAGTAATAGTTTTTAAAATTAAAAAAACTGAAAAATTGATAAACCTAGTCCAAAAAGTTCTATTAAGGGAATTCTATATGGTGTAAAATAATCGTAGAAAATCAGATGGGAGGAAAAACATGAAAGTAGCATCTCAACTTCATAAAATAAAATTAAAGCATAGTATTCCGTTATATATATTACTTTTTCCTTCAATATTGCTATTAATTTTATTTTCCTATATTCCCATGTTGGGACTAATTATTGCATTTAAAGACTATTCACCAGCCAATGGTATCTTTGCTAGTCAGTGGGTAGGATTTAAGTACTTTACTCAATTTTTCTCATCATTCCAATTCGGGACAACTATGTTCAATACATTAAAAATTTCACTTTATAGTATTGTAGTAGGATTCCCCTTGCCTATTATACTAGCTATAATCAGTAATCAGTTAAGAGTTGGGAAATTTAGAAAAATATTTCAAGTGACAACTTACTTACCTCATTTTATCTCTACAATGGTTATGTGTGGGATGATCATCTTATTTTTATCTCCTACTAGTGGTTTGTTAGCGAATGTATTTAAGTCTGTTGGAATCACTATTCCAGATTTTTTATCAAAACCTAGTCATTTTGCAGGTGTTTATGTTTGGAGTGATGTATGGCAACATATTGGTTGGGATAGTATTATTTATCTGGCGGCGCTTTCTGCAATTGATCCTACATATTATGAGGCTGCAACTATGGATGGTGCCTCTAGGTTACAAAAAATCCGGCATATAGAATTACCATTGCTTTTGCCGACTGCTATGATTTTATTAATATTAAGAGCAGGTAGTTTATTAAGTGTAGGTTTTGAGAAAGTGTTACTACTACAGAATCCTCTTAATTTAGCAGGAAGTGAGATAATTTCGACCTATGTTTATAAAGTTGGTATGGTGAACTTTCAGTATAGTTATTCGACAGCTATAGGGTTATTTAACACCGTAGTCAATCTAATAATTTTGTTATCTGTTAACTGGTTCTCAAAAAGATATACTAGAACGGGTCTTTTTTAAAGGAAGGAGTGCTTAAAGTGAGATGGTTTCATAAATCAAGAAAAACAAACTCTGAATTATTATTTGATATAGTTACCTATGGTTTAGCAATTTTCCTTATCCTGTTAATTGTTTATCCGTTATGGTTTGTAGTGATTGCATCTTTTAGTAATCCTTCAGATGTTGCAAATGGAAAGGTATGGTTTATTCCTAGAGAATGGAAATTAGATGGATATTTACGTCTTATTCAACAACCTTTATTCTTACGTAGCTATCTAAATACCATTTTATATACTGTTGTTGGTACCTTAGTTGCTTTAGTAGTCAATATTCCAGCTGGTTATGCTTTATCTAGAAAAGAATTAGTTGGTAGAAAATGGATGAGTATTCTATACATAATCCCTATGTTCGTATCAGGTGGCTTGATTCCTACCTACTTAACAGTAAAGAATGTTGGCCTAATTGATACATTTTGGGTAATGGTAATACCTTTTGCGGTTTCATCATACAATATTATTGTTGCTAGAACTTTCTTTAATAATAGTATTCCAGACGGGATGTGGGAGGCTGCGCAAATTGATGGATGTGGTACAATTCGTTATTTTATTAAGATAGTCGTTCCTTTATCAAAAGCTATTATAGCAGTTATTGGACTTTGGACCGCAGTTGGTATTTGGAATTCGTGGTTTAATGCTTTAATTTATTTAACGAATGAAAATTTACAACCATTGCAATTAATTTTACGACGTTTACTAATTAGTAATCAAATGTTACAATCGCAAGCAACAGGAGAAGTTGCATCAGATCTTCGTATCAAAGCCGATATGATGAAATATGCAGCAATTGTTATTTCAACCGCTCCGATAATGTTGCTATATCCCTTTGTTCAAAAATATTTTAATCAAGGTGTAATGATTGGTGCCTTGAAAGAATAGGAGAAAAACATGAAAAATAAATCATTTACATATTTGTTCTTAGGAACCGTTACACTTGCTGGCTTAACAGCCTGTGCAAATTCCAATAATGCGAATAAGGACGATAAGTCTGGAGAAGATTCTTATAAAATCACAACAGTTCGTTGGTCTGACTGGGGGGAAGATTATCATAAAGGTTTTCTAACTGATTCTGCCAAAGAATCAGGTATCGATGTTAAATGGGACACACTTGTAGCTGCAGATTGGGCAGATAAGAAATCTGTGTTGGTTGCTAGCGGAGATTTACCAGATGCATTTTTAGGTTCAAATGCTTTTACAGATTCAGAAATTGCTCAGAACCAATCTCTATTTATTCCATTGGAAGATTTAATCAAGGAAAACATGCCAAATTTAACTAAGGCTATGGAGAAAGAACCTAAGATTAAAGCTATGATTACTTCACCAGATGGTCATATCTACAGTCTACCTAAAAAATTACCGATGCGTCCTACTGTAGCTAATCAGCTATTTATTAATAAAAAGTGGCTGGATAATTTAGGATTAAAGGTTCCAGAAACTTATGATGATTTAGTAAAAGTACTACAAGAATTTAAGGATAAAGATGCGAACGGAAATGGAGACACTTCTGATGAAATTCCATTCGGAGCAGGAAACTTTGATCCAACATTCTCATATATTCTTCCGTTCAATAATCGTTTAGGTGCAGATAATACATATGAAATGTCTGTAAAAGATGGAAAACCAGTCTACCTTCGTACAGAAGAAAGTTATAAACAAGGGATTGCAGCAATGCACGAAGCTTATACAAAAGGTTTGATTGATCCGGAAATCTTTACAGAAGATACCTCTATGAGTGTTGCGAAACGTATGGATAAGGGAGTATCTAGAGTAGGTGTTTCTAGTGGTTGGACAGCAGATGCAACGTTTGGATTACATTCAAGTGAGTATATTGCTCTACCTGCTTTAAAAGGTATGGACGGTAAACAATATGTCTTTTCTGATCCAGATCATTACAACTACGGTCGCAATGAAATTTTGATTACAAATAAGAGTAAAAATCCTGCTAAATTATTGAAATGGTTGGATAAATTATATACAGATGAAGCAAGTATTCAGAATTTCTATGGATCATTTGGAATAGCTACTGAAAAGAATGGTGATAAGTTTAAAGTGTTACCTCCTAAAGATGGTAAATCAGCTGATGAATGGGCATGGATTCATTCACTTCGAGATTTTGGTCCTAAATACGTAAGCGATGATATCAATAGTCGCGTAGAAATCGATCAAACACAAGGTGATGGATTGAAATTGAAGATGGACCAAGATTTGAAACAATTTGCGTTGCCAGCTTACCCTAATGTGATTTATTCACAAGAAGAGCTTAACAAATTATCATCAATCTATGTGAGTATTGAATCTTATGTCAAACAACAAGCATCTAAATGGGTAGTTGAAGGCGGCATAGAAAAAGAATGGGACTCATACAAAGAAACTCTTAAGAATATGGGATTGGACGAATTTATGAAGATTCAACAGGAAGCATATAATCGTTACCAAAAAGAAGTAAAAGAGTAATACTTTATATGAACTCTTGATTGTATAAACAAGGGACTAGCTAGTTACAGGAAGCGAGACTGATAACATCAAATTATCTCGCTTCCTTTATTCTAATTTTTAAAGAAATTTGGAAATGTTTTTTAAATAATTTAGGTAATATTTTTGTGCAACTGACATTCTAAAATATAGAGTTAAGACGATTGATTTTATGGAGAATATATTATGCAAAAATTATTTTCATTAGATGGAAAAGTGGTTAGAATTTTAACTTTTTTGACAGATTTAATTATTTTAAATACTCTATTTATTGTTAGTTGTATTCCAATAGTTACAATTGGAGCATCACTAACTTCTCTTACGACAATGTGGTATCGTATTTTAAAAGGTAAAGATACCGATATTGCTTATCATTATTTTCGGATCTTTAGACGAAATTTTAAACAGTCAACTTTTATTTGGTTGTTTATCCTCCTAATAGAATTACTTTTATATGTGAACTATTGTCTTTGGGGCTATTCAAGTTTATTTTCAGAGTATAGTTTATTGTTAGTGTTGCCCTTTTTATTTGTTATAATACTTTTGATGAGTGTTATTTTTCCCTATATTGGTCTATTTAAAGATAATCTAAAAAATAGTATTGTAAATAGCGTATTAATTTGTATTTTAAATCCAATACAAGCTATCATGTTGGTTTTATTTAATATGTCTGTACTGTATATGAGTTTTAGTAGTCCAGAACGAGTTTTAACAGCTATTTACGTATTTACATTTGGGGGATTTGCTTTTTGCGGATTGATGAATGTAACGATAACAAATAAAATGTTTGATAAGGTAAAGCAATTTACTAAAAGGAGGACAACAAATTGAAAATTTTTAAGGGAGAGTTTTATCGAATCTCTGTATTAACAGACAAGTTAGTAAGGTTAGAATACTCTCAAACTGGAAGTTTTGAGGATAGAACGACACAACTTATCTATAATAGAGATTTTAGTCAAGTTTCGTTAGATTATATCGAGACATCAAACGTACTAGATATTATGACGGACTATTTTCATCTGCACTTTAATAAAGGAGAATTTAACGCCGAAAATTTATTTATAGAATTAAAAGGAAATTTTGCCGTATATGGTAGTCGCTGGTATTTTGGTGAATCTATTGAAACGTTAAAAGGAACAGCTCGGACTCTGGATAAGGCAGATGGAGCCATCCCATTAGAAGATGGAATTATTAGCCGAAAAGGTATAGCCTTATTGGATGATTCTCAAGGATTTATTTGGGATGAACAGTCTGGTTATATTGAGAGAGAAAATCAAATTGACCTGTATTTCTTTGCCTATGGGCATGATTATAGAGGAGCAATCAGAGACTTTTACCATTTGACTGGTTCAACACCCTTGTTGCCACGATATGCTTTAGGGAATTGGTGGAGTAGGTATTGGCCTTATACGTCGGATGAATACTTGAATTTAATAGACAGATTTAAAACAGAGAACATTCCATTATCTATCGGTGTGTTAGATATGGATTGGCACATAACTGAAATTCCAGCACGTTTTGGAAGTGGGTGGACAGGATATAGTTGGAATAGAAACTTAATACCTAATCCAGAACAGTTATTGCAAGAACTTCATGATAGAAAGTTAAAACTCTCTTTAAATGTCCATCCTGCTGATGGTATACGGGCTTATGAAGAAGCTTATCCTCGAGTCGCCAAACGATTGGGGCTAAATGTAGAATTAGAAGAACCTGCTATTTTTGATTTTTTTAATCCCTCTTTTAGGGAAGCCTACTTTAAAGATGTTCATTATAAGCTAGAAAAGCAGGGAGTAGATTTTTGGTGGATTGACTGGCAACAAGGGACACAAGGTATGTTGGATCCACTATGGCTTTTAAACCATTATCATTATCAGGATAGTTGTAAAAATGCAGAAGGTGGTTTGATTTTATCAAGATATGCAGGTCCTGGTAGTCACCGCTACCCTGTTGGTTTTTCAGGGGATACTATTATTAGTTGGAATTCCTTAAGATTTCAACCTTATTTTACAGCGACAGCATCTAATATCGGTTATAGTTGGTGGAGTCATGATATTGGTGGACATATGCTGGGGGATTATGACGAAGAGCTACAAACTAGATGGCTACAGTTTGGTGTTTTTAGTCCGATTACTCGCTTACATAGTTCCAGAAGTCCCTTTAATAGTAAAGAACCTTGGTTTTTTTCAGAAACAACATCTAAGATTATGAAGAAATACCTTCGTTTGAGACATAAGATGATTCCATATCTATATACCATGAATGTAAAGACACACGAGGAAGGTGCCCCTTTAATCAGCCCAATGTATTATTTCTACCCAGAGAATGATGAGAGCTATAATGTTCCAAATCAATACTTTTTTGGAACAGAACTGATGGTGGCTCCCATTGTAGAAAAGATGGATTTGGCATTCCAATCTGCAAAAGTGGATGTATGGTTCCCTGAAGGTGAATGGTATGACTTCTTTTCAGAGAAAAAATACACAGGTGGTGTGAAGTTGAGTGTTTATAGAGATATTTCGACGATACCTGTGTTTGCAAAAAGTGGTGCAATCATTCCCTTGGTTGGTTCTGAGATAGATATGGGTGTTGATTTACCTGAAGTTGTAGATTGGTATGTATTTCCAGGCAAACAACATTCTTTTGAAATGATTGAAGATCAAAATGGTCAAAGATATAAAACAAGATTATCAATCGACTGGGAAATGGGGATGGTAGAGTTAGCATTACAAGGAGATTCTAGTATCGTTCCAAGCAATAGAAAACATAGAATTCATTTTAAAGGAACGAATGTGTCTATCATTGAATTGCCAAATAGGAATGATATAGCTAGATTTGAATGGAAAGATAATAAAAGGACATCCCTAAATGATGAAGTTTTTAGACTACTAAAGACTGCTTCTCTTCCATATGAATTAAAAGATAGATTGTTAAATCAATTCATCAATGCCAAAAATTCTCATGAGTTAATGAATATCTTGCATCATCAGGATAAGGAATTGAGAGGGCGTTTGTTGGAAATGATATTTACTAGCGAAAACTAATTGAGATAATTAGAAAGTCATTTGTTTAGTGTATATGAAGCTTCGGTATGGTATTTGTTATCATTGGTCACATTCAAAATGTGAAATAAGTAGCTACAATATAGACTTTACAACACTTCATGTTTCATATCATGGGGTGTTTTTCTATTTAAGTCAAAGCTCATCAAAAAATCCCACTATTCATTAGGCTAAAAGAAACCTAATCATAGTGAGATTGTGAAATTATAGTAGGGCTTGTATGGCCTCTTCAATTTGTTTTGGGTCTGTTTTTGAAGAGAAGCGTTCAAAGACCTGCCCATCACGACCGATGAGAAATTTAGCGAAATTCCATTCGATTCGTTTTCCTAGTGGGCCAGATTTCTGGTCTTTCAACCAAACATAGAGGGGATCTGCCTCCTTACCGTTGACCTTGATCTTGGCAAAACGTGGGAAAGTGGTTTGATAGTGTAGGCTACAGAAGGCGTTGATTTCCTCTGCGCTACCTGGTGCTTGTCCCATAAACTGATTGCAAGGGAAGTCTAAAATCTCAAAGCCTTGTTCTTGATAGCGGTCATAGAGTTCTTGGAGTCCTTGGTACTGGGGCGTTAACCCACATCCAGTAGCAGTGTTGACAATCAAGAGTACCTTACCACGATAGCTCTCCAAGGGAGTTGATTGGTTGTTTTGGTCTAAAACGGAAAAATCATAAAGTGAAGTCATGAGGGCCTCTTTTCTTTTTCTACATTGTAACAGTTTTTACTTTTTTCGTCGAGGCGGATGGAAGATGTTGTTGAAAAATAGGTCCTTGATATAATAGAAATCGTTTACAAACAGCTTAAAAAATGGTGTGGATTAATTAAACCGATTTACTTAGTTGCTATAAATCTCTAATTTGATATTTAGTTCCTATTGATTTATTGGAGTGTGTACATGCAAACAAAAACAAAGAAACTCATTGTGAGTTTGTCTTCACTTGTTTTATCAGGATTTTTATTATACCATTATCTGACAGTTGGAGCGGAAGAAACGACTACGAATACCATTCAGAAAAACCAGAAGTTCAGTATCAGCAAAGGGATACAAAAAATTTAGTTGAAAATGGTGATTTTAGTCAGACTGAGGGAAAAAGTGGGCTCTGGACAGGAAGTAAAGCCAAGGGCTGGTCAGTTTGGGTTGACCGGAAGAACAGTTCTGGTGACGCTTCAACTCGAGTCATTGAAGCTAAGGATGGGGCTGTTACGATCTCTAGTTCGGAGAAACTACGAGCTGTAGTTCACCGTATGGTCCCTATTGAAGCTAAGAAAAAGTATAAGCTGCGTTTCAAGATTAAGACAGACAACAAAGTGGGAATTGCCAAGATTCGTATCATTGAGGAAAATGATAAAGACAAGCAATTATGGAATTCTACGACTATATCAGGAACAAAGGATTGGCAGACTATAGCCCGACTTTAGAGGTGGATAAGATCAAGCTAGAGTTGTTCTGCGAGACAGGAACAGGCACAGTTTCGTTTAAGGATATTGAGCTTGTAGAAGTAGAGAAGCAACTGTCTAACCCTTCTCAAACAGATAATAAAACGCTTGAAGAAAAGATTGATTTACCTTTAGGCAAGAAACATGTCTTCGCTGTTCAAGATTATACTTATAAGATTGAAAATCCAGACCTTGCCTCTGTCAAAAATGGCATTTTAGAACCTCTTAAAGAAGGGACAACCGATGTCATTGTCAGCAAAGATGGGGAGGAAGTGAAGAAGGTTCCTTTGAAGGTTCTGGCGTCTGTTAAGGATGCATACACAGCCCGTTTGGATGATTGGAATGGCGTCATCGCTGGGAATCAATACTATGATTCTAAAAATGAACAGATGGCCAAACTAAACCAGGAGCTGGAAGGAAAGGTCGCGGATAGCTTAGCCAGTCTTTCTACTCAAGCAGAACGTATCTATTTGTGGGAGAAATTTTCAAATTATAAAACTTCTGCAAATCTGACTGCTACCTACCGGAAATTGGAGGAGATGGCCAAACAAGTGACCAATCCATCTTCTCGTTATTATCAAGATGAAACTGTCATTCGAACGGTTAGGGATTCCATGGAATGGATGCATGAGCATGTCTACAATAGTGAAAAGAGCATTATTGGGAACTGGTGAGATTATGAAATCGGTACACCTCGCGCAATCAACAATACCTTGTCTCTGATGAAAGAATACTTCTCAGATGAGGAAATCAAAAAATACACAGATGTGATTGAAAAATTTGTGCCAGATCCAGAACATTTCCGAAAGACGACTGATAACCCATTTAAGTCCCTAGGTGGAAACTTAGTGGATATGGGAATGGTAAAAGTAATAGCTGGTTTACTGCGCAAGGATGACCAAGAAATTTCTTCTACCATTCGTTCGATTGAGCAAGTGTTCAAGTTGGTAGACCAAGGTGAAGGTTTTTATCAAGATGGATTCTATATCGACCACACCAATGTTGCCTATACGGGTGCTTATGGGGATGTCTTGATTGATGGCCTGTCTCAACTGTTGCCAGTCATTCAAAAGACCAAGAGCCCAATCAATAAAGATAAAATGCAAACTATGTACCACTGGATTGATAAATCGTTTGCCCCTTTGCTGGTGAATGGAGAGTTGATGGATATGAGTCGTGGACGCTCGATCAGTCGTGCAAATTGCGAGGGGCACGTGGCCGTAGTAGAAGTGTTAAGATGGATTCACCGGATAGCGGATATGTCTGAAGGAGAAACCAAACAACGTTTGCAGAGTCTTGTGAAGACCATTGTTCAATCGGATAGTTATTATGATGTCTTTAAGAATTTGAAGACTTATAAGGATATCAGTTTGATGCAATCTTTGTTAAACGATGCTGGAGTCGCAAGTGTTCCAAGAATCAGTTACTTATCTGCCTTTAATAAGATGGGTAAAACAGCCATGTACAATGCAGAGAAAGGGTTTGGATTTGGCTTGTCACTCTTTTCCAGTCGTACCTTGAATTACGAATACATGAACAAGGAAAACAAACGTGGTTGGTATACGAGTGATGGGATGTTCTATCTTTACAATGGCGATTTGAGTCACTATAGCGATGGCTATTGGCCAACAGTTAATCCATATAAGATGCCTGGTACGACAGAGCCAGATGCTAAGAGATCGGATAGTGATACAGGTAAAGTTCTACCGTCTGCTTTCGTTGGAACGAGCAAACTAGATGAGGCCAATGCGACAGCAACCATGGATTTCACTAACTGGAATCAAACACTAACTGCTCATAAGAGCTGGTTTATGCTGAAGGATAAGATCGCCTTTTTAGGAAGCAATATCCAAAACACTTCAACAGATACTGCTGCAACTACAATTGACCAGAGAAAACTGGAATCAAGTGATCCATATAAAGTCTATGTCAATGATAAAGAAGCCTCCCTCACGGAACAAGAAAAGGATTATCCTGAGACCCAAAGTGTCTTCTTAGAATCGTCCGATTCGAAAAAGAATATTGGTTACTTTTTCTTTAAGAAGAGTTCAATCAGTATGAGTAAGACTGTCCAAAAGGGATCTTGGAAGGATATCAATGAAGGACAGTCAGACAAGGAAGTTGAAAATGAATTTCTTACGATTAGTCAGGCTCATAAGTAAAATGGGGATTCTTATGACTATATGCTCATCCCTAACGTGGATCGTGCCATCTTCAATCAAATGGTAAAAGAGTTAGAAAGTAGTCTCATCGATAACAATGAGACCCTTCAGTCTGTTTATGATGCCAAACAAGGAGTTTGGGGCATTGTGAAATATGATGATTCTGTTTCTACTATTTCCAACCAATTCCAAGTCTTGAAACGTGGGGTCCATACCATTCGAAAAGAAGGGTATGACTATAAGGTTGCCTACTACAATCCTGAAACCCAGGAATCAGCTCCAGATCAGGAAGTCTTTAAAAAGTTAGAACAAGCAGCTCAACCACAAACTCAGGATTCAAAAGAAAAGGAAAAATCTGAAGAAGAAAAGAACCATTCGGATCAAAAGAATCTCCCTCAGACAGGAGAAGGTCAGTCAATCTTGGCAAGTCTAGGGCTCTTGCTACTTGGGGCGGCTTATCTATTCCGTAGAGGAAAGAATAACTGATTTGTTCATCATCTAAGATGAATCACATGAAACTGTGGAAAATAGAAAAAATCCGAAGAAGGTCAAACATCTTCGGATTTTTTTCACTTCATTTTATCTGAGTGTAACATACTGTTTGGCAATCTCGCTAATGCGGTCAAAGTCGCCTTGGGAAGCGAGTTTATTGAGTTCGCCACCAATTCCAACGGCGTCTGCACCAGCAGCGAACCATTGAGGAATGTTGTTTAGGCCGACTCCTCCGGTTACCATTACGGAAACTTGTGGGATCGGTGCCTTGACTGCAGAGATATATGCTGGACTGAGAGCACTACCTGGGAAGAGTTTAATGATTTCACTACCGGCTTCAAGTGCAGTCGTTATCTCTGTGAGAGTAATACAGCCTGGAATGTACGGTGTGCTGTAGAGATTGCACATTTTTGCAGTTTCAGCATGGAAAGATGGAGAAACAACGTAATTTGCTCCGGCTAGAATAGCATCTCTAGCAGTTACGGCATCAATCACAGTACCTGCACCGATACAAACACTTTGATCGTCCTGATACAAGTCTACAAGTTCCTTGATGATTTGCCCTGCATACTGATTGGTATAGGCGATTTCAATAGCTTTGATACCGCCCTTGATACAAGCAATCGAGGCTTGCAGTCCTTCTTCCTTTGTATTTCCTCGAATAACAGCGACAATTTTTTGTTTTTTTAGTTCAATAATCGTATCTGATTTGGTCATGTAATTCTCCTAACGAATGATATCTTGTGCATTTGCCAGTAATTTTTCAATACTAGTTTCGGAAGTGGAGAGATGGTCTCCTGGAAGAGTACATTTGAGAGTTGCGCTCGCAACTGCAAAGTCAATGGTAGTTTTTAAGGAGGAATGATGGAGTAGTTGATAAAGGGCACCAGATATAAAGGCATCCCCGCTACCAACTCGTTGATAGACTGCAGTTTTTAGTTGGACAGACTCTTCAAATCGTTCTCCCAGAGCATAGGCCTGATAGACATTTTTGTCTTGTTCATCACTAGAGCGGAGGGTATGGAAAATGGCCTTGAAACCATAGGCTTCTTTTAATTGTCGCATGCGATTTTCCACCTCTTTTAGGCTGGCTCTGTCTCTTGGGAACATCTCTAGATTTTGGTCATCAATCATGAGAGGATCAATACCAAAGCAATAGTCAGCGAAACGTGCAAACTTAGAAAATTCATACTTGGCTTCTAGGACTGAAATCATCTTTGTTCTCAGATTGAGATCCATTGAAACGATAATCCCTCGGCGCTTGGCTTCTTCCAAGAGTAGGAGAAGGAGCGTACGAACCTCTTGACCGATAGCTACAGTGATTCCACTAAAATGAAAATGGCTAATCCCCTGAAAGAGAGAACCCATATCTAGCATGTTTGGCCGAATCTGGCTGATACTCGTATGCTTACGATCGTAGAAAACTTCACTTTGACGACAACCAAAGCCGTTCTCCAAAAAGTAGAGGCCGATTCGATCGCCAAGCCGACAGATTGAACTGGTATCGATTTGGTGCTGTTTCAAGAATGTGAGAAAACGATCTCCAATCTCGTTGGCAGGGAGTGCGGTAAAGACTTTCGTTGAGATACCCAGGGCTTGCAAATTACAAGCGATGTTAATTTCTGATCCGCCAAAATAAGTCGAACTGGCAACATGATCGCCGATACTGGTGGCATCTAATGGTGAGATTCGAATTAATGGTTCGCCAAACAGTAATATTTTCGTCATCCATTAGTTCCTTTCTGGTTTAGAATAGCTTTACTTGGCTAATACTTCTTTCAAATAAGCAGCGACTTCATCATCTTGGCAGTTTTCAAAGAAGTATTCTTGGAAGTATTTGCCAGAGATGGTGTCTTTGAGGAAGTCTTGGTCGATTGTTTTAAGGATGGTCATCAAATCATTGTAGGTGATTTGTTTTACCTCGTTTAAGATACGAGCGTTGCGTTGTTCAGGGATTACACGTTCTCTTGGGTAGCCACCGCCCATTTCTTCAGCAAATAAGCGTTCAAACATCAATTTGAGGGTCAGTTCTGCCCCCCAGCCAAATCCTTTGGCATAAGGGATAGACAAGGCGTTACCACCATTGATTTGAGAATAAAGGTAAGCGTCAGTTGGGTCCACTGCTAGACCACAGACAACACCAGGGAAGCTGTTTAAAGCAAGCATAGCTCCTACACCCGTACCACAGCCGGTAACAACAAAGTCGACTGCTTTTGTATTTAAAAGGATGGCAGCCATTAGGCCGTTTTGTACGTATGTTAATGGGTTTTCACCTTCTTCTCCACGCATACCATAGTTAAATAATTGGTAGCCTTTTTTATTTGTCGCTTCTTTTAGACTATCATAAATAATGTGATTCTTACTAGCTTGACTATTTTCATTGATTAATGCGATTTTCATAAGATCCTCTTTCTATTTTTACTCAGGTTGTTTTCCGATGTAGGCTAAGATACCGCCATCTACATATAGGATGTGGCCATTGACAAAGTCGCTGGCATCACTAGCGAGAAAGACAGCAGGGCCCATTAAATCTTCAGGATTTCCCCAACGTGCAGCAGGTGTTTTTGCAATGATGAACTGGTCAAATGGGTGGCGAGAACCATCTTCTTGCAACTCACGAAGAGGTGCTGTTTGAGGAGTGGCAATATAACCCGGCCCGATTCCGTTACATTGGATATTGGCTCCACCGTATTCAGACGCAATGTTGCGGGTCAACATTTTCAAGCCGCCTTTAGCGGCAGCATAAGCGCTAACCGTTTCACGTCCCAGTTCGCTCATCATCGAGCAAATATTGATAATCTTTCCATGCCCTTTCTTTATCATAGAAGGAATGACTGCTTTTGAAACGATAAATGGTGCGTTTAAGTCAATATCGATGACCTTACGGAAATCAGTGGCGCTCATTTCGCACATTGGAACGCGGCGGATAATACCAGCGTTATTAACAAGGATGTCAATGACACCAACCTCTTGTTCGATTTGCTTGACCATGGCTTGGATACCGTCCTCGTCTGTCACGTCACAGACATACCCATGGGCTTCGATGCCAACTTCACGATAAGCTTCAATCCCTTTATTGACCAGGTCTTGATTGATATCATTAAAGACAATAGTAGCGCCGACCTCAGCGTAGGATTTGGCAATAGCAAATCCAATTCCATAAGAAGCGCCGGTGATGAGAGCAATTTTTCCTTTTAAAGAAAACTGCTCAATTGAGAATGATGTATTTGTCATTTGATACTTCCTTTCAAATTTGTTAAGACTTCTCTATAACCAAATTATATTCTAGTAAACCGGTTTTGTCAATAATTAAATATTTTTATTTCTGAAAATCTTTGTTTTCCTAAAAAAAAACGGAAGATTTTGAAGTTTCTGTCTATTGTAATGGTTAAATAAGTAATGAAAGCGCTAATATTTTTTTGAAAAAACTATTGACAAGATAAAAATAAAGGTCTACAATGTAAAATATAGAGTAAACCGGTAAACTCAAAAAAGAAAGGAGAAAAGATGAAAATTGTACTTGTAGGGCATGGACATTTTGCCACAGGGATTTATAGTTCTTTACAATTGATTGCAGGCAATCAAGAAAATGTGGAGGCGATTGACTTTGTGGAAGGGATGTCAGCAGATGAACTCAAGCAAAAAATCTTACTTGCAATTTCAAATGAAGAAGAAGTTTTAATCCTAAGTGATCTCTTGGGAGGATCGCCATTCAAGGTTTCTTCTACCATAATGGGAGAAAATCCAGCCAAAACAATGAATGTTCTCTCGGGTTTGAACTTAGCTATGTTAATGGAAGCAGTCTTTGCTAGAATGGCTCATAGCTTTGATGAGGTTGTTAATAAATCAGTAGTGGCGGCTCAGGGCGGAGTCGTAAATGGTAAAGAATTGTTTTCAACGGATGCAGAGGAAGAGGAAGAAGATTTCGAATCGGGTATTTAAAGGGTAAAAGAATGATAAAAAAGGTTACGATTGAAGAAATAAAATCGCCTGAGCGCTTCTTAGAAGTACCACTTCTGACGAAAGAAGAAGTCGGCCAGGCAATCGATAAGGTTATTCGGCAGTTAGAATTCAACCTTGACTATTTCAAGGAAGATTTCCCGACGCCAGCTACCTTTGATAATGTCTATCCAATCATGGATAATACGGAATGGACCAATGGTTTCTGGACAGGAGAACTGTGGTTGGCTTATGAATACAGTCAACAGGATGAATTTAAAAACATCGCTCATAAAAATGTTCTTTCTTTCCTGGATCGTGTCAATAAGAGAGTAGAATTGGATCACCATGATCTCGGCTTCTTGTACACACCGTCTTGTATGGCTGAATATAAGATAAATGGAGAGGGAGAGGCCAGAGAGGCAGCCTTGAAAGCTGCAGATAAGTTGATTGAACGCTATCAAGAAAAAGGTGGTTTTATTCAAGCTTGGGGAGACTTGGGCAAGAAAGAGCATTACCGTTTGATTATCGACTGCTTGCTCAACATCCAACTCTTATTCTTTGCTTATCAAGAAACAGGCGATCAAAAATACTACGATATTGCAGAAAGCCATTTCTATGTTTCAGCTAATAATGTAATCCGTGATGACGCTTCGTCCTTCCACACCTTCTACTTTGATCCTGAGACAGGTCAACCCCTTAAAGGTGTAACGAGACAAGGGTATAGTGATGATTCATGCTGGGCACGTGGTCAATCATGGGGAGTCTATGGTATTCCTTTGACTTATCGTCACCTGAAAGACGAGTCCTGCTTTGACTTGTTTAAGGGTGTAACCAATTATTTCTTGAATCGTCTGCCAAAAGATCATGTTTCTTATTGGGATTTGATTTTTAATGATGGTAGTGATCAATCACGAGATTCTTCAGCAACAGCTATCGCTGTCTGTGGGATTCATGAAATGCTAAAACATCTCCCAGAGGTGGATGCTGATAAAGATATTTATAAACATGCTATGCATGCCATGCTTCGTTCTTTGATCGAACATTATGCAAATGATCAATTTACCCCTGGTGGGACAAGTCTCCTCCACGGTGTGTACTCATGGCATTCAGGTAAAGGAGTGGATGAAGGCAATATCTGGGGTGACTACTATTACCTAGAAGCCCTTATCCGTTTCTACAAAGACTGGAACCTATATTGGTAGGAGGAGAAATATGACAATGCCAAATATTATTATGACCCGTATTGATGAACGGTTGATTCATGGGCAAGGACAACTTTGGGTAAAATACCTAGGTTGTAATACGGTCATTGTTGCCAATGACGAAGTAAGCACGGACAAGATGCAACAAACTCTGATGAAAACAGTTGTGCCAGACTCAGTTGCCATGCGTTTCTTCCCTTTGCAAAAGGTGATTGATATCATTCACAAGGCTAATCCTGCTCAAACGATCTTTATCGTTGTAAAGGATGTGAAGGACGCTTTAACCTTGGTAGAAGGTGGTGTCCCTATTAAAGAAATCAATATTGGGAACATTCACAATGCCCCTGGTAAAGAGCAAGTGACACGCTCCATCTTCCTGGGTGAAGAGGACAAGGCAGCCCTAAAGGAATTGAACCAAACTTATCAAGTAACATTTAATACGAAAACAACTCCAACAGGAAATGATGGAGCTGTTGAAGTCAACATTATGGACTATATTTAAAAGAGGAGATCGTTATGTCGATTAATGTATTTCAAGCGATTTTAATTGGATTATGGACAGCTTTCTGTTTTAGTGGAATGCTGTTAGGAATTTACACCAATAGATGTATTGTTCTGTCATTTGGTGTCGGAATTATTCTAGGTGATTTGCCTACTGCTCTTGCAATGGGAGCTATTGGTGAATTGGCTTATATGGGATTCGGTGTTGGTGCTGGAGGTACTGTTCCACCAAACCCAATCGGACCTGGTATCTTTGGTACCTTGATGGCTATCACTAGTGCTGGTAAAGTCAGTCCAGAAGCGGCTCTTGCCCTCTCTACTCCGATTGCTGTGGCGATTCAATTCTTACAAACTTTCTCCTACACTGTACGTGCTGGTGCGCCTGAAACGGCGATGAAGCACTTGAAAAACCATAATTTGAAGAAATTCAAGTTCACTCTAAATGCAACAATTTGGTTGTTTGCCTTTATTGGATTTACCTTGGGTTGCTTGGGTGCCCTTTCAATGGATACCTTGTTGAAACTCGTAGACTACATTCCACCGGTATTGCTTACAGGTTTGACAGTTGCTGGTAAAATGCTCCCAGCTATCGGTTTTGCGATGATCTTGTCAGTGATGGCTAAGAAAGAGTTGATTCCCTTTGTCTTGTTGGGATATGTTTGTGCAGCTTATCTAAACATCCCAACAATTGGTATTGCAATTGTAGGTACTATCTTTGCTTTGATTGAATTTTATAACAAGCCAAAAACAGCGAATCATGTGGTAGAGGAGGAAGCACACGATGACTGGATCTAACAAATTAACAAAACGTGATTATCTTAAAACGTCTTTGCGGGCATTCTTTTGTCAAAATGGATTTAACTATAGTAACTATCAAGGGTTGGGATATGCCAATGTGATGTATCCTGCTTTGAAAAAACACTATGGAGAGGATCAGGAAGGTTTCTACCAAGCCTTGGAAGAAAACTGTGAATTCTATAATACCAACCCACACTTCCTGCCTTTTATTACCAGCTTGCATCTTGTAATGTTGGAAAATGGCCGTCCGGCAAAAGAAACACGTAGTATCAAGATGGCCTTAATGGGACCGTTGGCAGGTATTGGGGATTCTCTTTCACAATTCTGTTTAGCCCCATTGTTCTCAACGATTGCAGCTTCATTTGCTCAAGAAGGCCTGGTTGTCGGTCCAATCTTGTTCTTCCTAGCGATGAATACGATTTTGACAGCGATTAAATTGTCAACTGGTCTGTATGGATACAAACTAGGAACGACTGTGATTGATAAACTAAGTGAGCAGATGGCAACGATTTCTCGTATTGCCAATATTATTGGTGTAACCGTAATTGCTGGTTTGGCAGCGACATCTGTTAAGATTATGGTGCCGATCACCTTTGCTGCAGGGGAAGTTAAAGCAGACGCTAAACAAAGTATCGTAAGTATTCAGGGAATGCTTGATAAGGTTGCTCCAGCTCTTCTACCAGCCCTATTTACACTTTTAGTTTACTACTTGATCAAAGAAAAGAAATGGACAACATATAAACTCGTTATTTTAACAGTTATCATCGGAATTATCGGAAGCTGGCTTAAGATTCTAGCTTAATGGATACAACATTGTTTTATGGAATAGTGATTGTCTTGGCAGTGAGTCCCCTTTTACTGTCAAGCTTTCATTCTATTCGTCAGCAAAAGTTGCTTCGCAAACAGATGGAGCAACGACAAGAGTATTTAGCTTCTTTAACATCTGGTGATGAAGTGTTGTTATTGTCTGGAATTCATGGAAAAATCATTTCTATCAAAGATGACTTGGTCTCCTTGCAGATTGCAAAAGGTGTGGTCATCTATGTAGAAAAGGAAAGTGTAATGGGAAAGACAAAAGAACTGCTTTTTAAGTAGTTCTTTTTCTGGTAATAGATAATGAAAGAAGAAAGAAGACAATTTTTTGAAAGAATTGATGGGGACCAATATCGTGATTATATCTTGTCCCACTGTTCAAAAGACTATGAGAAAGTCAAGAGTTCCCTTGAGCGCTTGATGGACAATCGTTTTATGTTTGATAGTCCTTGGGATATGGAACCTTGTTCAAAAATCCATCAAATCCAGCCGATGGTGTGGAATCAAGTATTTGAAGATGATCCAGAATGGGCTTATATGCTCAATCGACAAGAATATCTCTTGCAGTTTATGATAGGGTACCTGGTAGAAGGAGATAAGGGCTATATCCAAAAGTGCAAGTTCTTTCTATTTGACTGGATTGAGCAGGTGAGAGAATTTCGTCCTCAATCTTTGATGACTAGAACCTTGGATACGGGTATTCGTTCCTTTACTTGGTTGAAACTACTCTTGCTCCTCTTGAAATTTGACTTGCTAGAGGAGGAAGAACTAGAGAAAATTTTGGTCAGTCTAGAAAAGCAGATTGACTTTATGAAAAGCCATTATCGCGCCAAGTACACCCTTAGTAACTGGGGGATTTTACAAACGATTCCGATACTTGCAACCTATCATTTCTTTTCAGATAAGATGGACCTAGAAGAAGCTTACCATTTTGCTTCAAAGGAGTTGAAACAGCAGATCGAGACGCAGATTTTAGAGGATGGAAGTCAGTTTGAACAGTCGATTCTCTATCATGTAGAGGTTTATAAAGCCTTGCTGGACTTGTGTCTCTTGCTTCCGGACTTGCAAGATAGCTTTCAAGAGCTGCTGGAAAAGATGGCGACTTACATTCAAATGATGACAGGTCTAGATGGACGGACCTTGGCTTTTGGTGATAGCGATTCTACAGAAACGACAGAGATTTTGAGCCTGTCTGCTATGGTTTTGAACAAGGAAGACCTTCTTAACGGTCTGGATGTTAAAGTCGATTTACTTAGCCTCCTGTTCCTGGGGCGAGAAAAGGTCAAGCGACTGCAGGAATTTGAAAAGAGAGCTTGGCAGCCTAAGTTCAGGAGCTTTGAAGATTCTGGGCATGTTTGCATTAAGGATGAACATCGTTATCTATTTTTTAAAAACGGTCCGCTGGGAAGTGCCCATAGCCATAGTGACGAGAATAGTTTTTGCTTACAGTATCAAGGCCAACCGATTTTCATAGATACTGGGCGTTATTCTTATCGGGAGGTAGATGAACGTTATCTCTTAAAGAGTGCTTGGAGTCATTCGACCTGTATAGTAGATGGGAAAGCTCCAGAAAGGATCGTGGGATCCTGGGAATATGAATACTATCCTCACTCCCTGTTTTGTCACCACAAAGAAAGAGAGGGAGTGCATTATATTGAGGGGGCGTATTTGTCAGCAGAACCTGATTTGCCTTATCTTCACAGGAGAAAAATCCTCATGTTGGCAGAGGATGTATGGCTCTTGGTAGATGATATCAGGTGTCAAGGTCAGCATGAGGCGTTGACTCAGTTTATCCTTGACAAGGATGTGACCTATCAAGATGGGAAAATCAATCAGTTGAAACTATGGAGTGAAGTTGATTTTGATTTGGAAGCTACGATCATTTCTCCTAAATACAACGAGCTTGAAAAAAGTAGCAAACTCATCAAACACCAATTCTTTGAGAATCAGATGCTGGATTATACAATCATTGCGCATGAGAGTTTTGAAATCATCCGTCATTCTGTCTACCAGACAGATGGTCATCAAGTAGAAAATGCTCTGGCTTTTGAAGTGAAAAATGACGAAACAGACAAGCTGATTCTGTTATTAAGCGAGGATATTTGTGTAGGTGAAAAATTATGCCTCGTTGACGGAACAAAAATGCGTGGAAAATGTCTAGTATATGATAAAATAAATGAGAGAATGATTCGCTTGCAGTGCTAGAAATAGACGTTTTGAATAGTGAATATGTTATAATGGGTATTAGTAGGAGGTGTTTTAGATTGGAGAAGAAACTGACCATAAAAGATATTGCAGAAATGGCTCAGACCTCGAAAACAACCGTGTCATTTTACCTAAACGGGAAATATGAAAAAATGTCCCAAGAGACACGTGAAAAGATTAAAAAAGTTATTCATGAAACAAATTACAAACCGAGCATTGTTGCGCGTAGCTTAAACTCCAAACGAACAAAATTAATTGGTGTTTTGATTGGTGATATTACCAACAGTTTCTCAACCCAAATTGTTAAGGGAATTGAGGATATCGCCAGCCAGAATGGCTACCAGGTAATGATAGGAAATAGTAACTACAGCCAAGAGAGTGAGGACAGGTATATTGAAAGCATGCTTCTCTTGGGAGTAGACGGCTTTATTATTCAGCCGACCTCTAATTTCCGAAAATATTCTCGTATCATCGATGAGAAAAAGAAGAAAATGGTCTTTTTTGATAGTCGGCTCTATGAACACCGGACTAGCTGGGTCAAAACCAATAACTATGATGCCGTTTATGATATGACCCAGTCCTGTATCGAAAAAGGTTATGAGCATTTTCTCTTGATTACAGCGGATACGAGTCGTTTGAGTACTCGGATTGAGCGGGCAAGTGGTTTTGTGGATGCTTTAACAGATGCTAATATGCGCCACGCTAGGCTAACCATTGAAGATAAGCATACGAATTTGGAACAAATTAAGGAATTTTTACAAAAAGAAATCAATCCCGATGAAAAAACTCTGGTATTTGTTCCTAACTGTTGGGCCCTACCTCCAGTCTTTACCGTTATCAAAGAGTTGAATTATAACTTGCCACAAGTTGGGTTGATTGGTTTTGACAATACGGAGTGGACTTGCTTTTCTTCTCCAAGTGTTTCGACGTTGGTTCAGCCCGCCTTTGAAGAAGGACAACAGGCTACAAAGATTTTGATTGACCAGATTGAAGGCCTCAATCAAGAAGAAAGGCAACAAGTCTTGGATTGTAGTGTGAGTTGGAAAGAGTCGACTTTCTAAGATGAAAGGGAAATAACTGGCAACCTCTGTTAAGAAATAAAATAATCCCATCTAGCATGAGCTGGATGGGATTATTTGTCTATAAAATGAGAAATTATGGGAGTAATCTCCTAAATCAACTGTTTTTGATTTACTTCTTTAACTACTTGATAAAAGTTATAGAAGTAGACCAAACTTGAGATGATGGTTACGACTAGGAATATTGGAAATTTCCATTGGATGGGGTTTCTTGATTGTCTTGATTTAAGACTGAAAAATCGTATAGTGTAGTCATTGATTGCTTTTCTCCTTCTGTTTGGTATTTTTAGGAGTCTTCTCCTCTTGTAGTGATAGAAATCCGTAGGTCAGGGTTCCAAAAATGCTGCCGATAATCAGGCCATACATCAGGAAAGGAACACTTTTATCGAATTGCACGAGCAACTTTCCAAAATCTGAAAGGGACATCTGCTGAACGAAGACTTTATGAAAGATGAGTAGGGTAAAGAGGCCAATCTGAAGACCGATAAACACAACCCAGCTTCGAAATTTGATTTGGGCTTTGCTGTAGGTTTTGAGGATGATTTCTGACTTGTCATCTTTTTCCAGATGGAGTTCTTTGACGGCTCTCTGAGTTTTTAAAGTAATGAAAAAAATGAGTCCAGAGTAAACGTAGGGCATGGCATAGCGAACGACCTCTATGAAGCGTCCAAATAATAGATAAAACAAGAAGAGAAAGAAGGAAGAATAAACGATTTGGACCATGGAACGGGCACAAGCCTTATAGATAATTTCTTGCCGGCATTCATCAAAAGGACCCTGAATGTGAAAGAGATTTCGAAGTAGGCGAATGGTTAAGTCTTCTTTTTTCATGCTAGTAACCTCCTAAATGAGCGGTTTTTGATTGACTTCTTTAACGAGTTGATAGAGATAATAAAGATAAGTGATAGAAGAAATGCTAGCGATAGTCAGCAGTAAATAATAATTCCAATTGCCTGAGACGAGCATTAGTTGTGGAAAAGATAGAATCATAAAGTATAGTGCTAAGTTAAGTGTGCGCGTTTTTGGGGAGTCAATCTTTAGATAAGTCAGTCCTTTATTAAGCCCTGGAAAAAAGACTAGCACGAGGAATATCTCTCTGATTGGCAAGTCCCCTGAAATGATGATGAAGATGAGCAGAGAACTGAACAAAAGATGATAGGTAAGTAAAGTTAGTAATGATTTCATAGGTACCTCCTAATCCTGGTCTTTTTTAGCTCTTGCAATACGAAGTGAGTCGACAATATGTATCATCACTCCGAAAAAGAAAGCTCCCAGTATAGTTTTAAAAATATGTTTTGTATTTAGAAGAGAACTGATAAAATTTGGATTTTCACTTGTTAGGGTATCAATGGGTGGAATTATAAAAAATATTATTGTTCCATAAATCGAACCTGCTTTCAGACCAGGATAACGTAACTGTTTCTTTTCTTTTTTCATGAGTTTCCTCCTAATCCTCATCTTGATTTTTCTTAGTTTTTGCAATGCGACGGGAGATGATAATTTGTATAATCACTCCGAAGAAGAAAGACTGGAGAATACTTGAAAAAATATTTTTAAAAGCGAGAAGTGACTGAAGATAGTCCTGACTCTCACCTAGCAGTATATGGAGAAGAGGGGTTGTAAAAAAACTCATTAATCCATAGACTATCCCAGCTTTCAGACCTGGGTAGTGCAGTTGCTTGCTTTCTTTCTCACTTAGCATATCTGGATCAATAGCTGTAATCCCTGTTTTTTTCATTTGGTAGGTGACATAGCCAGCAGCGATGAGGGCAATCACTAAAATCAGAGGAGGATAGATTAGAGCCACTTCTTGAGGATATTTATAGGCCAGAAGGAGTGGAATAAGATTTCCGAAAATCATCAGATAAAAGAGGAAGATAAAGACTTGATTGCCGATACGATCAGCCTCGCGTCGTTTGTATTCGTCAAGTGGATCAGAAATACCGTATGTACGTTTGATTAGTTTTTCAGTGAAGGTTTCTTTTTTCATGAGTTGGCTCCTTTTTTAAAAATTATCCTCCCAAAAGAGACTGTTGAGGTCAGTTTGGAGGCTACGGGCGAGATTGAGACAGAGTTCCAGGGTTGGATTGTACTTGTTGTTTTCAATCATATTGATGGTTTGTCTCGAGACACCGATATCCTTGGCGAGTTCGAGCTGGGAAATGCCCAGTTCCTTGCGAAATTCTTTCACACGATTCATCTGGTCTCCTTTCTGATTTATGTCGTATATATTTGACTATATTATAGTCTTTTAAACATAAAGTGTCAAGTATTTTTGACATATTTTTTGAAGAAATAGTAGCGCTCTTGTCTGATTTGTCTGACTAGTGCAAGCTGGTCGGATTTGTGGTAAAATAGATAAGATATGACAAAAGAATTTCATCATGTAACGGTCTTACTCCACGAAACGATTGATATGCTTGACGTAAAACCTGACGGTATCTACGTTGATGCGACTTTGGGTGGAGCAGGCCATAGCGAATATTTATTAAGTAAATTAAGTGAAAAGGGCCATCTCTATGCCTTTGACCAGGATCAGAATGCCATTGACAATGCGCAACAACGCTTGGCACCTTACATTGAAAAGGGAATGGTGACCTTTATCAAGGATAATTTCCGTCATTTGCAGGCACGTTTGCGTGAAGCTGGTGTTCAGGAAATTGATGGGATTTGTTATGACTTGGGAGTGTCTAGTCCTCAATTGGACCAGCGTGAGCGTGGTTTTTCTTATAAAAAGGATGCGCCACTGGACATGCGGATGAATCAGGAAGCTAGTCTGACAGCCTATGAAGTGGTGAACCACTATGACTATCATGACTTGGTTCGTATTTTCTTCAAGTATGGTGAGGATAAATTCTCTAAACAGATTGCGCGTAAGATTGAACAAGCGCGTGAAGTGAAGCCGATTGAGACAACGACTGAGTTAGCAGAGATTATCAAGTCGGCTAAGCCTGCCAAGGAGCTCAAGAAGAAGGGTCACCCTGCCAAGCAGATTTTCCAAGCTATTCGAATTGAAGTTAACGATGAGCTGGGGGCGGCAGATGAGTCCATCCAGCAGGCTATGGATATGTTGGCTCTGGATGGTAGAATTTCAGTGATTACCTTCCATTCGCTAGAAGACCGCTTGACTAAGCAGTTATTCAAGGAAGCTTCAACAGTGGAAGTTCCCAAAGGCTTGCCCTTCATCCCAGATGATCTCAAGCCCAAGATGGAATTGGTATCCCGCAAGCCAATCTTGCCAAGTGCAGAAGAATTAGAAGCCAATAACCGCTCGCACTCAGCTAAGTTGCGCGTGGCCAGAAAAATTCACAAGTAAGAGGGAAAAAGATGGCAGAAAGAATGGAAAAAACAGGTCAAATACTACAGATGCAACTTAAACGGTTTTCGCGTGTGGAAAAAGCTTTTTACTTTTCCATTGCTGTGACCACTCTTATTGTAGCCATTAGTATTATTTTTATGCAGACCAAGCTCTTGCAAGTGCAGAATGATTTGACAAAAATCAATGCGCAGATAGAGGAAAAGAAGACCGAATTGGACGATGCCAAGCAAGAGGTCAATGAACTATTACGTGCAGAACGTTTGAAAGAAATTGCCAATTCACACGATTTGCAATTAAACAATGAAAATATTCGAATAGCGGAGTAAGATATGAAGTGGACAAAAAGAGTAATCCGTTATGCGACGAAAAATCGGAAATCGCCGGCTGAAAACAGACGCAGAGTTGGAAAAAGTCTGAGTTTATTATCTGTCTTTGTTTTTGCCGTTTTTTTAGTCAATTTTGCGGTCATTATTGGGACGGGCACTCGCTTTGGAACAGATTTAGCGAAGGAAGCTAAGAAGGTTCATCAAACCACCCGTACAGTTCCTGCCAAACGTGGGACTATTTATGACCGAAATGGAGTCCCGATTGCTGAGGATGCGACATCTTATAATGTCTATGCGGTCATTGATGAGAACTATAAGTCAGCAACGGGTAAGATTCTCTACGTAGAAAAAACACAATTTAACAAGGTGGCAGAGGTCTTTCATAAGTATCTGGACATGGAAGAATCCTATGTAAGAGAGCAACTCTCGCAACCTAATCTCAAGCAAGTTTCCTTTGGTTCGAAGGGCAATGGGATTACCTATGCCAATATGATGGCTATCAAAAAAGAGTTGGAAACTGCAGAGGTCAAGGGGATTGATTTTACAACCAGTCCCAATCGTAGTTACCCAAACGGACAATTTGCTTCTAGTTTTATCGGACTAGCTCAGCTCCATGAAAATGAAGATGGCAGCAAGAGCTTGCTGGGAACCTCTGGAATGGAGAGTTCCTTGAACAGTATTCTTGCAGGGACAGACGGCATTATTACCTATGAAAAGGATCGTCTGGGAAATATTGTCCCAGGTACTGAGCAAGTTTCCCAACAAACGGTGGATGGTAAGGATGTTTACACAACCATTTCCAGCCCCCTCCAGTCCTTTATGGAAACCCAGATGGATGCTTTTCAAGAGAAGGTAAAAGGAAAGTACATGACAGCGACTTTGGTCAGTGCTAAAACGGGAGAGATACTGGCAACGACACAACGACCGACCTTTGATGCAGATACAAAAGAAGGCATTACAGAGGACTTTGTTTGGCGTGATATCCTTTACCAGAGTAACTATGAGCCAGGTTCCACTATGAAAGTGATGATGTTGGCTGCTGCTATTGATAATAATACCTTTCCAGGAGGAGAAGTCTTCAATAGTAGTGAGTTAAAAATTGCAGATGCCACGATTCGAGATTGGGACGTTAATGATGGTTTGACGACTGGTGGGATGATGACTTTCTTACAAGGTTTCGCTCACTCCAGTAATGTTGGAATGAGTCTACTTGAACAAAAAATGGGAGATGCTACTTGGTTGGATTATCTAAACCGCTTTAAATTTGGGGTGCCGACGCGTTTTGGTCTGACTGATGAGTACACAGGTCAATTGCCTGCAGATAATATTGTCAATATTGCCATGAGTGCATTTGGTCAGGGGATTTCTGTAACGCAGACTCAGATGCTACGTGCTTTTACAGCCATTGCCAATGATGGTGTTATGTTAGAGCCGAAATTTATTACGGCCTTGTATGATCCAAATGATCAAACCGTTCGTAAATCTCAAAAAGAAATTGTAGGGAATCCTGTTTCTAAGGATGCGGCAAGTCAAACTCGGACTCACATGGTCTTAGTAGGAACAGATCCTAGATATGGAACTATGTATAACCATAGTACAGGCAAAGCAACCGTTAATGTCCCAGGTCAAAATGTAGCCCTCAAGTCTGGTACGGCTCAAATCGCTGACGAAAAAAATGGAGGCTACTTGGTTGGCTCTACCAACTACATTTTCTCGGTTGTGGCTATGAACCCTGCTGAAAATCCTGACTTTATCTTGTATGTAACAGTTCAACAACCTGAACATTATTCAGGTATCCAGTTAGGGGAATTTGCCAATCCAATCTTGGAGCGGGCTTCAGCTATGAAAGAATCTCTCAATCTTCAATCTCCTGCTAAGAATTTAGATCAAGTGACGACAGAGTCTTCTTATGCAATGCCTAGCATCAAGGATATTTCACCTGGTGATTTGGCGGAAGCCTTACGCCGAAATATTGTGCAACCAATCGTTGTTGGTACTGGAACAAAAATTAAAGAGTCTTCTGTAGAAGAAGGAAAAAATCTTACACCAAACCAACAAGTTCTCCTTTTATCTGATAAGGTAGAGGAAATTCCAGACATGTATGGTTGGAAAAAAGAGACTGCTGAGACCTTTGCCAAATGGTTAGATATTAAATTGGAATTTGAAGGTTCAGGTTCCGTTGTTCAGAAGCAAGATGTTCGGACCAATACAGCTATCAAAAACATTAAAAAAATTACATTAACTTTAGGAGACTAATATGTTTATTTCCATCAGTGCTGGAATTGTGACATTTTTACTAACTTTAGTAGGAATTCCGGCCTTTATCCAATTTTATAGAAAGGCGCAAATTACAGGCCAGCAGATGCATGAAGATGTCAAACAACACCAGGCAAAAGCTGGCACGCCTACAATGGGCGGTTTGGTTTTCTTAATTACTTCTGTTTTGGTTGCTTTCTTTTTTGCCCTATTTAGTAGCCAATTCAGCAATAATGTAGGAATGATTTTGTTTATTTTGGTCTTGTATGGCTTGGTTGGTTTTTTAGATGACTTTCTCAAGGTCTTCCGCAAAATCAATGAAGGTCTCAATCCTAAGCAAAAATTGGCTCTTCAGCTTTTAGGTGGAGTTATCTTCTACCTTTTCTATGAGCGTGGGGGCGATATCCTGTCTGTATTTGGTTATCCAGTTCATTTGGGATTTTTCTATATTGTCTTCGCTCTTTTCTGGCTAGTCGGTTTTTCAAACGCAGTCAACTTGACAGATGGCATTGACGGTCTAGCTAGTATTTCAGTGGTAATTAGTTTGTCAGCCTATGGCGTTATTGCCTATGTGCAAGGTCAGATGGATATCCTTCTAGTGATTCTTGCCATGATTGGTGGTTTGCTTGGTTTCTTCGTCTTTAACCACAAGCCTGCCAAGGTCTTTATGGGGGATGTGGGAAGTTTGGCTCTTGGTGGAATGTTGGCAGCTATCTCTATGGCCCTCCACCAAGAATGGACTCTCTTGATTATCGGAATTGTTTATGTCTTTGAAACAACTTCGGTCATGATGCAAGTCGGCTATTTCAAAATGACTGGTGGTAAACGTATTTTTCGTATGACACCTGTCCATCACCATTTTGAGCTTGGAGGATTGTCTGGTAAAGGAAATCCTTGGAGCGAGTGGAAGGTTGATTTCTTCTTTTGGGGAGTGGGACTTCTAGCAAGTCTTTTGACCCTAGCAATTTTATATTTGATGTAAGAATGGCACCCTGATGTTTCAGGGTGTTTTTGCTGTTTAAAAAACATTGGTCAATCAAAGTCAAATATCTTGACCTTTTCTGACTAATGTAGTATATTATGAACGTAAGGTAAATGAAAGCCTTACTAGAACACTTATGCTCAATGAAAATCAAAGAGCAAACTAAGAAGTGCTCAAAACACTGTTTTGAGGTTACAGATAGAACTGACGTGGTTTGAAGAGATTTTTGAAGAGTATAAAAAATATTGGTCAATTAAAGTTAAAATACTTGACCTTTTCTGACTAATGTAGTATATTATGAACGTAAGGTAAATGAAAGCCTTACTAGAACACTTATTTAAAGTAAAATAGAAAGAGGTGGGGTCTATGTTTAATCTAGAAATCTTCAGAAGTAAAGATAGTCTACTCCTGCTTGAAAAAGAAAAACCAGAAATAGTACGTAGAGTAGCGATTTAGCTAGTCTAAATTTTTTAAAACAAAGGTCAAAGATAGTCAATATCAGTAATAATAACGAAGAAATACAAAAAGAGGTAAAGAATATGAATAACAACTTTAATAATTTTAATAACATGGATGATTTATTTAACCAATTGATGGGTGGTATGCGAGGATACAGTTCTGAAAATCGCCGTTACTTGATTAATGGACGTGAAGTCACACCTGAGGAATTTGCTCATTATCGTGCAACTGGTCAACTGCCAGGAAATGCAGAGACTGATGGACAAATGCCACAACATACGTCAGGTATGAAACAAGACGGTGTCCTTGCTAAACTAGGTCGAAACTTGACAGCAGAAGCTCGCGAGGGCAAGTTGGATCCTGTTATCGGACGAAACAAGGAAATTCAAGAAACATCTGAAATCCTCTCACGTCGTACCAAGAACAATCCTGTTTTGGTCGGAGATGCAGGTGTTGGTAAGACAGCAGTTGTCGAAGGCTTAGCGCAAGCCATTGTGAACGGCGATGTCCCAGCTGCTATCAAGAATAAGGAAATTATTTCAATTGACATCTCTGGTCTTGAGGCTGGTACTCAATACCGTGGTAGTTTTGAAGAAAACGTTCAAAACCTAGTCAATGAAGTGAAAGAAGCAGGGAATATTATTCTCTTCTTTGATGAAATTCACCAAATCCTCGGTGCAGGTAGCACTGGTGGAGACAGTGGTTCTAAAGGGCTTGCGGATATTCTCAAGCCAGCTCTCTCTCGTGGAGAATTGACAGTGATTGGGGCAACGACTCAAGATGAATACCGTAACACCATCTTGAAGAATGCAGCTCTTGCTCGTCGTTTCAACGAAGTCAAGGTCAATGCTCCTTCAGCAGAGGATACATATAAAATCCTTCAAGGAATTCGTGATCTCTATCAACAACACCACAATGTCATCTTGCCAGATGAAGTCTTGAAAGCAGCAGTGGATTATTCTGTACAATACATTCCTCAACGTAGCTTGCCAGATAAGGCTATTGACCTTGTGGATGTAACGGCAGCACACTTGGCAGCCCAACATCCTGTAACAGATGTTCATGCTGTTGAACGTGAAATTGAAGCGGAAAAAGACAAGCAAGAAAAAGCAGTTGAGGCAGAAGATTTTGAAGCAGCTCTAAACTATAAAACACGCATCGCAGAACTGGAAAAGAAAATCGAAAACCATACAGAAGATATGAAGGTGACTGCAAGTATCAACGATGTGGCTGAATCTGTAGAACGAATGACCGGTATTCCAGTGTCACAAATGGGAGCGTCAGACATCGAACGTCTGAAAGATATGGCTCATCGCTTGCAAGACAAGGTGATCGGCCAAGACAAGGCAGTTGAAGCTGTAGCTCGTGCTATCCGACGTAACCGTGCTGGTTTTGATGAAGGTAACCGTCCAATCGGTAGCTTCCTCTTTGTAGGTCCAACTGGAGTTGGTAAGACTGAACTTGCTAAACAATTGGCTCTTGATATGTTCGGAACGAAAGATGCTATCATCCGTTTGGATATGTCTGAATACAGCGACCGCACAGCCGTATCTAAATTGATTGGTACAACTGCAGGTTATGTTGGTTACGATGACAACAACAATACCTTGACAGAACGCGTCCGTCGCAATCCATACTCAATCGTCCTTCTCGACGAAATTGAAAAGGCTGATCCTCAAGTGATCACTCTTCTCCTCCAAGTCCTAGATGATGGTCGTTTGACAGATGGTCAGGGAAATACAGTAAACTTTAAAAACACTGTCATTATTGCGACCTCAAATGCTGGATTTGGCTATGAAGCCAACTTGACAGAAGATGCGGACAAACCAGAATTGATGGATCGTTTGAAACCATTCTTCCGTCCAGAATTCCTTAACCGCTTCAACGCAGTTATCGAGTTCTCGCACTTGACTAAGGAAGACCTTTCTAAGATTGTGGACTTGATGTTGGCTGAAGTCAACCAAACCTTGGCTAAGAAAGACATTGATTTGGTAGTCAGTCAAGCGGCTAAGGATTATATTACAGAAGAAGGCTATGATGAAGTCATGGGTGTTCGTCCGCTCCGTCGCGTGGTTGAACAAGAAATTCGTGATAAGGTGACAGACTTCCATTTGGATCACCTAGATGCCAAACACCTAGAAGCAGATATGGAAGATGGCATTTTGGTTATTCGTGAAAAAGCCTAAGAGAAAATTTTGAGAATAAAAAGAAGGAACCAGCTGAAAAAAACTGGTTCCTTTTTTGTGTTTAAATCACATGACGCTCAAAGGCATCGTCTGAAATTCCTTGTTCAAGGATGAGTTTTGCCCATTCTTTAGCAGAAAAGAGGCTGTGATCCTTGTAGTTACCGCAAGATTCAATGGTTGTTCCAGGAACATCTTCCCAAGTAGTGGTTTCAGCGATTTCCTTAAGCGAATCCTTGATAACAGCTGCAATCTCGGCGCTGGTATGGCGCCCCCACATAATCATGTGGAAGCCTGTGCGACAACCAAATGGTGAGCAGTCAATCATGCCGTCAATGCGGGTACGGATGAGTTTGGCTAAGAGGTGTTCGATAGTGTGAAGGCCAGCGGTAGGAATCGAGTCTTCATTTGGCTGTACCAAGCGAATATCATAATTGGAGATGATGTCTCCTTTTGGCCCTGTTTCTTCCCCAATCAAGCGAACATAGGGTGCTTTAACAATGGTGTGGTCAAGTTCAAAACTTTCAACAATAACTTCTTTTGACATGGTAAATCCTTTCAGTTTTCTCTTTTCATTATAACATAAAGCCGGCTCTTGAGACAGAGAGAAAACCTCTCCGAGGGTAGAGAGGTTGAAATCGTTATTTACGATACAAGCGGTCGTATTGGTAGTAAGGGTCAAAGGTTACATTGATACCCAATTTGCGAAGGACATTCTTGTCTTCATCAGTCAAGATGATGGTTGAGTGGGCTTCGCTTCCTTTGAGGTTGCCAAGTTCTTCCATAGCACGAGCAGCATCAGGATTTTCTGTAGCTGTGATAGCCAGTGCAATCAGGATTTCATTTGAATGCAGGCGTGGATTGCGGCTACCCAGATGATCGATTTTTAGACCTTGGATCGGTTTGACGACTTCAGGTTCGATGAGTTTTACTTCCTTGTCAATGTTAGCTGATTTCTTGATAGCGTTGATCAAGGTAGCGGCTGTAGGGCCAAAGAGTTCGGAGTTCTTACCTGTGACGATTTCCCCATTTGGCAATTCAAGGGCTAGGGCTGGTCCGCCAGTTTCTTCTGCTTTTTGACGGGCAACGACAGCAACCTTACGGTCTGCAGGTGTGATGCCGAGGTCGTTCATAAGCAACTCAATTTTCTTGACAGCAGATTCGCCCACTTTTTCGGCTTTGAAATCAAGGACAGTCTGATAGTAGCGACGGATGATTTCTTGTTTAGAAGCTTCGATAGCCGCTTCATTGTCTGTAATAGCAAAACCAACCATGTTGACACCCATGTCTGTTGGAGAAGCGTATGGAGACTCTCCTAGAATGCGTTCCAACATGCGTTTGAGTACTGGGAAAATCTCGATATCACGGTTGTAGTTGACAGTGGTTTCTCCATAGGTTTGAAGATGGAAAGGGTCAATCATGTTGACATCATCAAGGTCAGCTGTGGCAGCCTCGTAGGCCAAATTAACTGGATGATGAAGGGGGAGGTTCCAAACTGGGAAGGTTTCAAATTTAGCGTAGCCAGACTTGATACCATTGATTTGGTCGTGGTACATATTGGACATACAGGTTGCCAATTTTCCAGAACCAGGTCCAGGAGCAGTTACGACAATCAAGTTGCGACTGGTTTTGATGTAGTCGTTTTTCCCCATACCTTCTGGAGAAATGATGTGATCCATATCTGTTGGGTATCCTTTGATTGGATAATGAAGATAAGAATCAATTCCGTTTTTCTCGAGTTGGTTGCGGAAGGCATCCGCAGCTGGTTGGCCAGCGTATTGTGTAATGACCACGGAGCCAACAAAAATCCCTAATTCATTGAATTTGTCAATCAAACGAAGAACTTCTTGGTCATAAGAAATGCCCAAGTCACCACGTGCTTTGGAATGTTCGATATTGCTAGCGTTAATGGCGATCACAACCTCAACTTGCTCTTTCAACTCTTGTAAGAGCTTGATTTTGTTGTCAGGCTCATAACCAGGAAGGACACGAGCGGCGTGGAAATCTTCTAACATTTTACCGCCGAACTCTAAGTAGAGCTTGCCGTCAAATTGGTTAATGCGCTCCAAAATGTGGTCGCGTTGTAGATTCAAATATTGTTCAGAACTAAAAGCTTGTTTTTTCATTTTTTTACCTCTGACCTCTATTATATAAAAAAAATGAGAGTTAGGAAACTACGGAGCTAAAAAAGAAATCAAAAAGATTAGGCAAACGCTTGCACAAAAATCTAAAAAGCGCTATCATAGACTGTAGATTATTAAAATAATGAGGTAAGAAGATGCAAGAAAAATGGTGGCACAATGCCGTAGTCTATCAAGTATATCCTAAGAGTTTTATGGATAGTAATGGAGATGGAATTGGTGATTTGCCAGGAATTACTAGTAAGTTAGACTATCTAGCCAAGTTAGGGATTACAGCGATTTGGCTGTCTCCTGTTTATGCCAGCCCTATGGATGATAATGGTTATGATATTGCTGATTATCAAGCGATTGCAGCTATTTTCGGGACCATGGAGGATATGGATCAACTGATCGCAGAAGCTAAGAAACGTGATATCCGTATCATCATGGACTTGGTGGTCAATCATACCTCAGATGAACATGCTTGGTTTGTCGAGGCCTGTGAAAATTCTGATAGCCCTGAGCGAGACTACTATATCTGGCGGGACGAACCCAATGATTTGGAGTCTATCTTTAGTGGTTCTGCTTGGGAATACGATGAAAAGTCGGGTCAATACTATCTTCACTTTTTCAGTAAGAAACAGCCAGATCTCAACTGGGAAAATGAAAAACTTCGCCAGAAAATTTATGAAATGATGAACTTCTGGATTGATAAAGGGATTGGCGGCTTCCGCATGGATGTTATTGACATGATTGGGAAAATTCCTGACGAGAAAGTAGTCAATAATGGTCCGATGCTCCATCCCTATCTCAAGGAAATGAATCAGGCGACCTTTGGAGATAAGGATCTCTTGACAGTAGGGGAGACCTGGGGAGCAACGCCAGAGATTGCCAAGCTCTACTCAGATCCAAAGGGACAAGAATTGTCTATGGTCTTCCAGTTCGAACACATCGGTCTTCAGTATCAGGAGGGTCAGCCTAAATGGCACTATCAAAAAGAACTGAATATTACTAAGTTAAAAGAGATTTTCAACAAATGGCAGACAGAGTTAGGAGTTGAGGAGGGCTGGAATTCCCTCTTCTGGAATAATCATGACCTCCCTCGTATCGTCTCAATCTGGGGAAATGACCAAGAATACCGAGAAAAATCTGCCAAAGCCTTTGCAATCTTGCTTCATCTCATGAGAGGGACTCCTTATATCTATCAAGGTGAGGAAATTGGGATGACAAATTATCCGTTTGAAACGCTAGATCAAGTAGAAGATATTGAATCTCTTAACTATGCGCGTGAGGCTCTTGAAAAAGGCGTTCCGATAGAAGAAATCATGGACAGTATCCGTGTCATTGGACGTGACAATGCCCGTACCCCTATGCAATGGGACGAGAGCAAAAACGCTGGATTCTCAACTGCTCAACCTTGGTTGGCAGTCAATCCAAACTATCAAAAAATCAACGTTCAAGAAGCGCTGGCAAATCCAGATTCTATTTTCTATACCTATCAGAAACTGGTTCAAATCCGTAAGGAAAACAGTTGGCTGATTCGAGCTGACTTTGAATTGCTTGATACGGCTGACAAGGTCTTCGCCTATATCCGTAAAGATGGGGACCATCGTTTCCTAGTCGTAGCTAACTTGTCCAATGAAGAACAAGACTTGACCGTAGAAGGAAACGTCAAATCTGTCTTGATTGAAAACACCGTGGCTCAAGAAGTCTTTGAAAAACAAATCTTGGCTCCATGGGATGCTTTCTGTGTGGAATTGACTGACTAAAATGAGAGAGATTGGGCAAAAACTCGACTTCAGGAGAAAATGAAGTAAATCTTTCCACAATAAAATGCATAGTACCAAGTTTTTTCAAGACCTGATATTATGCGTTTTTTGTTTTAAAGACTTTTTTCCCAGCCTCTTTTTGCTAAAAGTTGTGTAAAAACTCTTTTAAAAACATTTGTTAGAATTTTCTAACAAATTCTACAAGAAGTCTTGCATTTATAAAAAAATAGGGTATAATAGTGAAAATACTATTTTGAAGGAGATTATTTATGCAATCGAAAAAGTGGCTCATAGGAGCAGGAGTGACCTTGAGTACAGCCATTCTTTTAACAGCTTGTGGGAAAAGTGAAAAAAATGCAGATGCTCCCAAAACATTCTCTTATGTTTATGCAGTTGATCCATCATCCTTGGATTATAGCCTTACAAGTAAAAGTTCAACTTCTGACGTAATAGGTAATGTCGTCGACGGTCTTTTAGAAAATGATAAATATGGGAATCTCATTCCTTCTCTAGCAGAGGATTGGTCAGTTTCTAAAGATGGCTTGACTTATACTTACAAACTACGTAAAGGTGTGAAGTGGTATACTTCTGAAGGAGAGGAGTATGCGGAAGTCAAAGCTCAGGATTTTGTTACAGGTCTGAAACATGCAGCAGATGGAAAGTCTGATGGTCTTTCTTTGGTCGAGAAATCTATCAAAGGATTGGAGGCTTATGTTAGTGGTGAGACAAACGATTTCTCAACTGTAGGTGTGAAGGCTCTTGACGATTATACGGTAGAATATACCCTTAATAACCCGGAAAGTTTTTGGAACTCTAAAGTAACCACAGCAACCATGCTTCCTGTAAATGAAGAATTTTTGAATGCAACAGGCAAGGATTACGGAGCGCCAACTCCATCAAGTATTCTTTACAATGGCCCATATTTTTTGAAATCTTTGATTTCTAAATCTGTGATTGAATATGAAAAAAATCCTAACTATTGGGATAAGGATAATGTCAAAATTGATAATGTTAAATTGACATTCTATGATGGTTCAGATCAAGAATCCTTAATTCGTAGCTTTACACAAGGTGCCTATACCACTGCACGTCTTTTTCCAGCAAGCTCAAACTTTGAGTCAACTAAGAAAGAGTACGGAGATAAGATTGTCTATAGTCCACAAGAGGCAACAAGCTACTACCTCACTGTGAATGTAAACCGCCAGTCTTACAATAAAACAGCTAAAACAGATGAGTCACAAAAAACATCAACAAAAGAAGCTCTTCTCAATAAGAACTTCCGTCAGGCTCTTAATTTTGCATTTAATCGCCACGCCTATACAGCTCAATTAAACGGTGAAGAGGGTGCGGATAAGATTATTCGTAATAGTCTAGTGCCAGATAATTACGTTCAAGTAGCTGGGAAGACCTTCGGACAGTTGGCTCAGGATGAACTACTGAAATATGGAGAACAGTGGAAAGATGTGACTCTCACAGATGGTAAGGATACAATTTACAATCCAACAAAGGCTAAATCTGCATTTGAAAAAGCGAAGTCAGAATTGCAAGCTAAGGGAGTGAGTTTCCCGATTCATTTGGATGTGCCTGTTGAGCAAACTGATGTAGTTGCGGTTCAACAAACCAATTCGCTAAAACAATCAATTGAAGAAACGCTTGGAACGGAGAATGTCATTATAGATGTTCTTCAAATGACAGATAATGAGAAGGAAAGTATTACTTCTCAAGCTAAAGTTCCAACCCAAAAAGATTATGATTTGAACGGAACAGGTTGGGGACCAGATTACCAAGATCCAGCAACCTATCTCAATATTTTAGATGCTAAGAAGGGTTCTGCCTTGAAACATCTAGGTATAACAAAGGGCAAGGATCCTGAAGTTGTGGCGAAAGTTGGCTTGGATGAATACAAGAAGCTCTTGGATGATGCGGCTTCTGAGACAAGTAATCTTGATAAACGATACGAAAAGTATGCCAAAGCACAGGCTTGGGTTACTGATAGTTCACTTCTTATTCCAGTTGCTTCTTCAGGGGGCTCTCCTATGGTTAGTCGTACTGTTCCATTTACCAAAGCTTATTCACAGGTCGGTATTAAGGGGGATCCATTTATTTTTAAAGGAATGGAACTTCAAAATGATATTGTGACAACTAAAGAGTATGATGCGGCCTTCAAAAAGTGGCAAAAGGAAAAACTGGAATCGAATGCTCAGTATCAAAAGGATTTAGAAAAGCACATAAAATAACGTGAATGAGAATCTTGCTTTCGTTAGGTTATCAGTTAATTCATTGATATTTAAATGATAAATCGCATAAAAACAAGGGAGGACTGTATGAAAGGCAGAAATCCTTTGTTTTTTTATAACCAAGATTTATAAACTTTCATTCTCAAAATTCAATTAACTTTACAAATTCCCACTATTTTGGTAAAATAAACATATGTTATAAAAACTAACATAAAGGAGAAAGAAGATGAAGACAAAAAAGCGTGTCCTTAGTGCAGGTCTGACTTTTGCGGCTGCCTTGCTTTTAACTGCTTGCGGACAATCAGGTTCAGATACAAAAACTTACTCATCAACCTTTAGTGGAAACCCAACTACTTTTAACTACCTGTTAGACTACTACGCTGATAATACAGCTATTATTACTAACCTAGTTGATGGTTTGCTTGAAAATGATAACCATGGAAACCTAGTTCCATCTTTGGCAGAAGACTGGTCTGTTTCAAGCGACGGTCTGACTTATACCTACAAACTGAGAAAAGATGCCAAATGGTTCACGGCTGACGGTGAAGAGTACGCTCCAGTCAAGGCACAAGATTTTGTGACAGGGATCAAGTATGCAGTGGACAATAAATCACAGGCCATTGACTTGATTCAAAACTCGATCAAGGGCTTGAATGATTATATTACAGGAGCGGATTCTGATTTCTCTAAGGTTGGGGTGAAGGCTATTGACGACCAGACTGTTGAGTATACTTTGGTACGCCCAGAACCTTACTGGAATTCAAAAACAACCAACAGTATTCTTTTCCCAGTGAATGAAGAGTTTTTAAACTCAAAAGGGAAAGATTTTGGGACCCTATCTCCAGATAGTATTCTCTACAGCGGACCTTATTTGTTAAAAGATTTCACATCAAAATCATCGATCGAGTATGTGAAAAATCCGCATTACTATGATCATGACAAAGTATCGATTGAACATGTCAAGTTGGCTTATTTTGATGGCTCAGACCAAGAATTGACCATCCGTAACTTTGAAAGTGGAGCTTATTCAATCGCTGGGGTTTATCCAAATAGTTCAAACTTTGCTAAGACTAAGGAGAAATATAAGGATAATATCGTCTATAGCTTGCAGGACAAGACTTCTTGGTACTTCAATTTCAACGTCAACCGTAAGGCTTACAGCCATACGTCTAAAACGACAGATGAGCAGAAGAAGTCAACTGAGACAGCTGTCTTGAACAAGAACTTCCGCCAAGCAGTGAACTTTGCCTTGGACCGCACAGCCTATTCTGCCCAGTCAAATGGGGAAGAGGCAGCTAGCAAGACCCTTCGTAACACCTTGGTGCCTCCTACATTTGTCCAAGTTGGAGACAAGACTTTTGGAGAAGTAGTTGCTTCTAAATTGGTCAACTATGGCACAGAATGGTCAGGTATAAACTTGGCAGATGCTCAGGATGCCTATTTCAACAAAGAAAAAGCTCAAGCAAAATTTGCGGAAGCTAAAAAAGAATTGGCAAGTCAAGGTGTGACTTTCCCTATTCACTTGGATGTGGCTGTTGATCAGACAAGTAAAAATGCTGTGACAGGCATGAACTCAGTTAAGCAGACCCTTGAGTCAGTTTTGGGTTCTGATAACATTGTCATTGACGTTCAGCAACTTTCAACAGATGATTTTAATAATGTAGCCTTCTTAGCGCCAACAGCAGCTGATCGTGACTACGATTTGAACTTTGATGGTTGGGTAGGTGACTATCAGGATCCATCAACTTATCTCAATCCTTTCAATGCAGAGGATGGATTCTACCTCAAGATTTTTGGACTAGATGCCAAGGAAGATAAGGAAAAAATCACTAGCCTAGGTCTGGACACCTATACTAAGATGCTCAAAGATGCAGATAGTGAAAATAAAAATGTAGCCAAACGCTATGAAAAATATGCTGAAGCACAGGCTTGGATGATTGACAACTCTCTGATTATGTCAGCTATGTCAAGTGGTGGCACAGCATCTGTAACAAAAGTAACGCCATTTACAAGAGGGTATTCATTGGTTGGTATCAAGGGTGATGGCAATAACTATAAGTACATGAAACTGCAAAAAGACACTGTGACGACCAAACAGTTTGAAGAAGCTAAGACCAAATGGGAGCAAGAAAGCAAAAAAGCAATCGAAAAAGCCCAAAAAGAAGCAGAAAAACATGTTAAATAGTTAGAAATAGCCTTTTCAAGCAAAATCATAAAGACAAACATCAGTTTTGGTGCTTGTCTTTTTAAATCACTCGGCTATCGAAAACTGAGAAATGATTTGTTTTGTGCTAAAATAGATTGAAACGAATACTCAATAAAAATCAAAGAGTAACTGGGAAGTCAGCTCAAAATACTGTTTTGAGGTTGCAGATGGACGCTGACGTGCTTTGAAGAGATTTTCGAAGAGTATAAAGATCCTCTCTTTTACTATAGTTAAGGAGATGTAAAGATAAGTGATAAGGAAGAGACTATGTACGACTATCTAATCGTTGGTGCTGGTTTGTCGGGAGCAATTTTTGCTTATGAGGCGACTAAGCGTGGAAAAAAAGTAAAAGTAATTGATAAACGTGACCACATTGGTGGGAATATCTATTGTGAGAATGTAGAAGGAATCAACGTTCACAAATATGGTGCTCATATCTTCCATACTTCTAATAAGAAAGTCTGGGATTATGTGAATCAATTCGCTGAATTTAACAATTACATCAACTCGCCTCTAGCTAATTACAAGGGTAGCCTTTATAATCTACCTTTCAATATGAATACCTTTTATGCTATGTGGGGGACAAAAACTCCTCAAGAGGTCAAAAATAAGATTGCTGAGCAAACGGCTCACATGAAGGACGTTGAACCTAAAAACTTAGAGGAACAGGCTATCAAGTTGATCGGTCCAGATATTTATGAAAAATTGATTAAAGGATATACTGAAAAGCAATGGGGACGTTCTGCGACTGACCTTCCACCCTTTATCATCAAACGCTTACCAGTTCGTTTAACCTTTGATAATAACTACTTCAATGACCGTTACCAAGGAATTCCAATCGGTGGCTATAATGTCATTATCGAAAATATGCTCAAGGATGTGGAAGTAGAACTTGGCCTTGACTTTTTTGCCAATCGTCAGGAATTAGAAGCTTCTGCTGAGAAAGTTGTCTTTACAGGGATGATTGACCAATACTTTGATTATAAATATGGTGAGTTAGAATACCGTAGTCTTCGTTTTGAGCATGAAGTTCTCAATGAAGAAAACTATCAAGGAAATGCTGTTGTCAACTACACAGAACGGGAAATTCCTTATACTCGCATTATTGAGCATAAACATTTTGAGTACGGAGCACAAGATAAAACGGTTATTACTCGTGAATACCCAGCTGATTGGAAACGAGGAGATGAACCATATTACCCAATCAATGATGGGAGAAACAATGTCCTGTTTGCTAAATATCAAGAAGAAGCAGCACAGAATGATAAGGTGATTTTCTGTGGACGTTTGGCTGATTATAAATACTACGACATGCATGTGGTCATTGAACGAGCTTTGGAAGTGGTCGAGGAAGAGTTGGGACAATAATGCAAGGATTCCGTTATTTTAGAATCTTTGCTACTTAAGATTTTTAGAAGTAAGGTCAACAAGATTCTTTTCTGCTTATCAGAAGAGAACCTATGTTGGCTTTTTTAGCATAAATGAACAATTTTATTTTTCAGAATATATCAAATATAACAAATAACTCTTAAAATTCAGAAAATTCTATTGACAGGACTTGAAAAAGAGTCTATAATGAATAAAAAAACAAAGGAGAATACTATGAAAACAAGAAAAGTATTGGCTCTTGCGGGAGTAACCTTATTAGCAGCTGGTGTTTTAGCTGCTTGTTCTGGGGGTTCAGGCGCTCAAGGTGAAAAGACCTTTGCATTTACCTACGAGACACATCCAGATAATCTCAACTATTTGACAACTGGTAAGGCAGCAACTTCTGAGATTACTAGTAATGTGATTGATGGACTACTTGAAAATGATAAATACGGGAACCTTGTTCCTTCATTGGCAGAAGACTGGTCAGTCTCTAAGGATGGCTTGACTTATACTTATAAGATTCGTCAGGATGCCAAGTGGTATACATCTGAGGGAGAAGAGTACGCTCCTGTTAAGGCTCAGGACTTTGTAACAGGACTTAAATATGCAACAGATAAGAAAGCAGAAGCCCTTTACTTGGTACAGGATTCAATCAAAGGTCTGGATGCCTATGCCAAAGGTGAAATCACAGACTTTGCTCAAGTCGGGATTAAAGCCCTTGACGACCAAACAATCCAATACACCTTGAACAAACCTGAAACTTTTTGGAACTCAAAAACAACCATGGGTGTGCTTGCGCCAGTCAATGAAGAGTTTTTGAATTCAAAAGGGGATGATTTTGCCAAAGCTACGGATCCAAGTAGTCTCTTGTATAACGGCCCTTATTTGTTGAAATCCATTGTGACTAAATCCTCTGTTGAATTTGCGAAAAATCCGAACTACTGGGATAAGGACAATGTGCATATTGACAAGGTCAAATTGTCATTCTGGGATGGGCAAGATACCAGCAAACCAGCAGAAAACTTTAAAGATGGTAGCCTTACAGCAGCTCGTCTTTATCCAACAAGTGCAAGTTTCGCAGAGCTTGAGAAGAGTATGAAAGACAATATCGTCTATACGCAACAAGACTCTACGACTTATCTAGTAGGGACAAATATTGACCGTCAATCTTATAAACACACATCTAAGACTAGCGAAGAACAAAAGACTTCAACTAAAAAGGCTCTCTTAAACAAGGATTTCCGTCAGGCTATTGCCTTTGGTTTTGACCGTACAGCCTATGCCTCTCAGTTGAATGGAGAAACTGGAGCAAGCAAAATCTTGCGTAATCTCTTTGTTCCACCAACATTTGTTCAAGCAGATGGGAAAAACTTTGGCGATATGGTCAAAGAGAAATTAGTGACTTATGGGGATGAATGGAAGGATGTCAATCTTGCAGATTCACAAGATGGTCTCTACAATCCAGAAAAAGCCAAGGCTGAATTTGCTAAAGCTAAATCAGCTTTACAAGCAGAAGGTGTGACTTTCCCAATTCATTTGGATATGCCAGTTGACCAGACAGCAACTACAAAAGTTCAACGTGTCCAATCTATGAAACAATCCTTGGAAGCAACTTTAGGAACTGATAATGTCATTATTGATATCCAACAATTGCAAAAAGATGAATTGCTTAATGTAACTCTATTTGCCGAAAATGCTGCTGGCGAAGACTGGGATTTATCAGATAATGTCGGTTGGGGTCCAGACTTTGCCGATCCATCAACCTACCTTGATATTATCAAACCATCTGTAGGAGAAAGCACTAAAACATATTTAGGATTTGACTCAGGGGAAGATAATGTAGCTGCTAAAAAAGTAGGTCTATATGACTACGAAAAATTGGTTACTGAGGCTGGTGATGAGACTATAGATGTTGCTAAACGATATGATAAATACGCTGCAGCCCAAGCTTGGTTGACCGACAGTGCTTTGATCATCCCAACAACTTCTAAAACTGGTCGTCCAATCTTGTCTAAGATGGTACCATTTACAATACCATTTGCATTGTCAGGAAATAAAGGTACAAGTGACCCAGTCTTGTATAAATACCTTGAACTTCAAGACAAGGCAGTCACAGCAGATGAATATCAAAAAGCTCAAGATAAATGGATGAAAGAAAAAGCAGAATCCAATAAAAAAGCGCAAGAAGAACTTGCAAAACATGTCAAATAAAACAAAAAGAGACTGAGCAAAAGTCTTTAAAAGCAAAACGCATATTGTCAGGTGTTGAAAAGCCTTGATAGTATGCGTTTTAGTGTGGGAAAATGTACTTGACCTCTGTATTTTATTTTGAAAATGAAAAAATCCTGAGTTTAGAGTTCTCAGGATTTTCTTCATCTTACTGTTGTGGTTGTTGAACTTGTGGATTTTGTGGCGTTGGTTGTACTGGTTGTGTCGGTTGAACAGCTTGACCAGCTTGTCCTTGGCTAGGATCAGTTGCTGGAGCATTATTGGGTTGTTGACCAACCGTCGTACTTGCCTGTGTAGTTGAACTTTCAGCTGTTGTGCTTGGAGTTTCTACTGTTTGTGTTTGTTGTGTTACTGAATTATTCCATGTGTTCTTTGCGTTGTTCTGGAAGACGAATTCTCCATTTCTATACAAGCCATCTGGCATTGTCCAATCTCCAGGTTGGTCATCTTCAGAAAGGTAAGTTATCATTGAACGATAGACTTTACCAGCAACAAGGAAACCATCTCCGATGATTGGAGTTAGACGATTTGAGTATCCTGTCCAAACAGCCATTGCATATTTGCGGGTATACCCTACAAACATTTCATCTGGAGCTACGTAACCAGTGTTCTTGATATACTTTTCAATTTCTTCGTCAGTATAGTTAGAAGTACCTGTTTTACCTGCTTGTGGAAGCCAAGGTAGGTAGGCTCCACGTCCGATTCCGTATACTAAGACAGTTTTCATCATTTCGGTCATCATATAGGCTGTCGTTTCCTTCATAGCCCGAGTACCGGCATCAGAAAATTCTTTTTCACTACCATCACTGAAGACGATTTTATTGATATACATTGGTTTGTGGTAAATACCACCATTAGCAAAAGCTGCGTAGGCAACTGCCATTTTTTCACTACTTGCACCGTACTGTTTGTTGGATTCAGTTGTGTTACTTGAAATGGCGTTTGCATAATGCATGCTTGGATAGTCGATACCAAGACCATTAAGGAAGGTTTTAGCTCTATCTAGACCGACCTTATTCAAAGTCTCAACGGCTGTGACATTTCGTGATTGTTGAAGAGCATACTGGATTGTAATGTTTCCAAAGTAGCCATGATCCCAGTTGTAGACTGGAGTATCAGTGCCAGGATAGTTATAAGGAACATCATTAACCATAGTTGCAGTGGAATCATAAACACCGTATTCTATGGCAGGTGCATAATCGGTGATTGGTTTCATTGTTGAACCCCAGTCACGATTGGTTTCCACAGCTTGGTTGGTACCAAATGAAACGTTACTTGCTTGGTGACGAGCTCCAAGTTGGGCGATGACTTTACCATTTGAAACATCTACGACCGTAGATGCGACTTGCAAATCATCGTCAGGGTAAGAGACGTATTGATCGGAGTTGTAGATATCCCACAGATGTTTTTGAGCCTCTTGGTCTACATTTGTGTAAACATCCATCCCAGTAGTTAGAAGGTTATAGCCAGTTTCTTGTTCTACTTGGTCGATAACTTCTTTGAGATAATTGTCCATATATGCTGGATAGCTATTGACTGATTTCAAACTTTGGAGTCCATCAGTAATAGGGGTATTGATAGCCTTCTCATACTGTTCGGCAGAGATGTAGCCTTGACCTTTCATCTCTGAAAGTACCAAGTTACGACGGTCAAGGGCAGCTTCTGGATGAGAATAGGGATCGTATTGATTCGGAGCCTGTGGCATTCCTGCTAGTAGGGCAAGTTGAGGTAGTGATAGTTCTCGTAAATCTTTGCCGTAATAGTTTTGGGCAGCCGTCTGCATTCCATAGTTTCCGTTAGACATGTAAACTTTATTCACGTAGTAGGTCAGAATTTCTTGTTTTGTGGTTTTTTGTTCTAATTGAACAGCCAACCAAGCTTCCTGGGCTTTACGTGAAATGGTCTGATCAGAAGTGGAAGTTGAGAAATAGGTCAACTTAATTAATTGTTGGGTAAGGGTTGATCCTCCCTGGAGAGAGTTGTTTTGTAAGTTACGTAAAAAAGCTCCTATAATTCGGATGGTATCGACACCGCGATGATCGAAAAAACGATGGTCTTCGATTGATACGATAGCCTTGACCAAATCAGTAGGAATTTCGTTGGCCTGAGCGTTTACTCGGCGTTCAGAGCCCAGATCGGCAATCAGTTCGTTTTTACTATCGAAAATCTTACTAGACGTGGTTGCGACTAATTTGCTCTCAGATAGGGCTGGGGCTTTACTGACGTAATAGAGAAATATGCCTCCTCCCAGCATAACTGCTGTGATAAATAAAGTTAAGAAGCAGATACTCACATACTTAGCTATTCGCAGGATAGTTTGTTTGTTCATCTTGTTTTACCACCTAATAAATGTTCTTTGATAACATTGAGATAGGGAATTTGAGGGAAGGCACCAGCCTTGATTTCATATCCATATTCTCGAATATATCCAAGTGGCATTGATTTTTGTCCCTTATCTTGATGGTAGAAGCGAATCAAATCGAATGCCGGCAATAAGTAGGTTTCTTGCTGAGAAGAAAAGTGAAGAAGGACAAAGCAGATTCCTTGTTGGGCAAGGACTTGTTCCATATGCTGAATTTGATGTGGATGAAAATTTTTCATCGGAATCGCACGTTTTTGTTTTGTTTCCTTGGCTTCAAAGTCGATGTAATATCCATTATAAACGCCAGAATAGTCCGTCGTTGAAGCTTGTCGAAAATAGGCCTCAACAATCTTGGCACGACTTCGCTGTGGATAGTCCACTCGTACAATTTGAATAGGGGTTGGTTTCTTGTGTATAACAGCCAAGCCCTGAGACAAATAGTAGTCGTTGGTAGCATTGATCATCTTTTCAAAAGACATTCCTCGATTTGCGAAATTTTTGGGTTGAGAAAGAGATGTTTGTCTTTTTTGTGATGAAAGTTTATGTGGATAGTTGACCATAATTCTCCTTATTGGTACAATAACATCACTCTATTATACCATAAATTTGCACAGAAAGGGTTAAAAATGGCTACAGCTTTGGTTTTAGGCTATTCTGCTTTTGATTTGGGTTTGTTTTCTGACAAGGATCCTCGTCTTAAATTGATTAAAAAAGCGATACGTAAAGATTTAGAGGCTATGGCAACAGATGGGGTGTCTTGGCTTGTGTTTACAGGAAGTTTGGGTTTTGAATATTGGGTTTTAGAGGTTGCTCAGGAGATGAAAACCGAGTACGGTTTCCAGTTGGCTACCATTTTTGCTTTTGAAACCCATGGGGAAAATTGGAATGAAGACAATCAGATGAAACTGAGTCGTTTTAAGCAAGTAGACTTTGTCAAATATGCCTATCCTCGCTATGAACACAAGGGGCAGTTAAGAGATTACCAGCAGTTTTTACTGGAAAATACGAATAGTTCCTATCTTTTTTATGATGAAGAAAATGAAACGAAACTAGCTTATTTTTACCAAAAGATGAAAAATCAAGAGGACTATTTTATAAAGAGATTAACATTTGATCGGCTAAATGAACTTGCTGAAAATTTTTCCGAAAATTGAAGCTTTGACCTTGATTTTTGTTTGGCTTTTTTTATATAATAATACTAGCAAGCGAGAATGGAGAGAGACATGTCAAGTATTATTTTTTCAGCGAAAGATATTTTTGAACAAGAGTTTGGGCGTGAAGTCCGAGGGTATAGTAAGGTAGAAGTTGACGAGTTTTTAGACGATGTCATCAAGGACTATGAAACCTATGCTGCCTTGGTCAAGTCACTTCGTCAGGAAATTGCAGATTTGAAGGAAGAATTAGCCCGTAAACCGCAAGTGAGTTCGGCTCCAAGTCCTAGTCACCCAGATCCAATTGATGTGGCAGCTTCATCTTCTATGACGAATTTTGATATTTTGAAACGCTTGAATCGTCTTGAAAAAGAAGTATTCGGTAAACAAATTTTAGACAATCCTGATTTGTAATTCAGGTCTTGTCACATGCAATTTTTGGATAATCGCGTGAGGAGGATTGCTTCTCATGAGGAAAGTCCATGCTAGCACAGGCTGTGATGCCTGTAGTGTTTGTGCTAGGCGAAACCATAAGCCTAGGGACGAGAAATCGTTACGGCAGTTGAAATGGCTAAGTCCTTGGATAGGTCAGAGTAGGCTTGAAAGTGCCACAGTGACGGAGTCTTTCTGGAAACAGAGAGAGTGGAACGCGGTAAACCCCTCAAGCTAGCAACCCAAATTTTGGTCGGGGCATGGAGTACGCGGAAACGAACGTAGTATTCTGACTGCTATCAGCTAGAGCTGTTAGTGGTAGACAGATGATTATCGAAGGAAGTGGTCCTAGTCACTTCTGGAACAAAACATGGCTTATAGAAAATTGCATATAGGTTGGGGCTGAGAAATTTTCTCAACCTCATTTTTTAAAGTGGACATATAGAAAGGTCTTGCAAGACTGTAACATGAAAAAAGAATTTAATTTAATTGCAACTGCAGCAGCAGGTCTTGAAGCTGTTGTGGGACGAGAAGTGCGAGAGTTGGGCTACGATTGTCAGGTTGAAAATGGACGTGTTCGTTTTCAAGGAGACGTGAGAGCTATTATCGAAACCAACCTCTGGCTTCGGGCAGCAGATCGTATCAAAATTATCGTAGGAACCTTCCCAGCTAAGACTTTTGAAGAGCTGTTTCAGGGAGTTTTTGCTCTAGATTGGGAACATTATTTACCACTCGGAGCTCGGTTCCCAATTTCGAAAGCAAAATGTGTTAAATCTAAACTGCATAATGAACCCAGTGTTCAGGCTATTTCTAAGAAAGCTGTTGTCAAGAAATTGCAGAAACACTATGCTCGCCCAGAAGGTGTTCCTCTGATGGAGAATGGTCCAGAGTTTAAGATTGAGGTCTCTATTCTCAAAGATGTGGCAACTGTCATGATTGATACGACAGGCTCCAGTCTCTTTAAACGTGGCTATCGTACCGAAAAAGGGGGAGCCCCTATCAAGGAAAACATGGCGGCAGCCATTTTACAACTTTCTAACTGGTATCCAGACAAGCCTTTGATTGATCCGACCTGTGGTTCGGGGACTTTCTGTATCGAGGCGGTCATGATTGCCAGAAAGATGGCACCAGGACTTCGTCGCTCTTTTGCCTTTGAGGAGTGGAACTGGGTCAGCGAACGCTTGATTCAGGAAGTGCGTACAGAAGCAGCTAAAAAAGTGGATCGTGAGCTGGAACTGGATATCATGGGCTGTGATATTGATGCTCGCATGGTGGAAATTGCTAAGGCTAATGCTCAGGCAGCGGGAGTTGCAGGGGATATTACCTTTAAGCAGATGCGCGTGCAGGATTTACGTTCCGATAAAATCAATGGTGTAATCATCTCCAATCCTCCTTACGGGGAGCGTTTGTCAGATGATGCAGGGGTGACCAAGCTCTATGCTGAGATGGGGCAAGTATTTGCACCACTGAAAACTTGGAGCAAATTTATCCTGACTAGTGATGAAGCCTTTGAAAGCAAGTATGGTAGTCAAGCAGATAAGAAGCGTAAGTTATACAACGGAACCTTGAAAGTGGATCTGTATCAATATTTTGGTCAGCGTGTCAAACGGCAAGAGGTAAAATAGAAAGGGATACTCATGAGTAAGAAAAGACGAAATCGTCATAAAAAAGAAGGTCAAGAACCGCAATTTGATTTTGATGAAGCAAAAGAGCTAACAGTTGGTCAAGCTATTCGTAAAAATGAAGAAGTGGAAGCAGGGGTCTTGCCCGAAGATTCCATTTTGGACAAGTATGTTAAGCAACACAGAGATGAAATTGAGGCGGATAAGTTTGCGACTCGCCAATACAAAAAAGAGGAGTTAGTTGAAACTCAGAGTCTGGATGATTTAATTCAAGAGATGCGTGAGGCTGTAGAAGAGTCAGAAGCTTCTTCGGAGGAAGTTCCATCTTCTGAAGACATCTTACCACCCTTGTCTCTGGACGATGAGGGGCAAGGCTTGGATCCTCTATTGCTAGAGGATGAAACTCCAACAGAAATGACTGAAGAAGTGGAAGAGGAGCAAAACCTTTCTCGTCTGGAACAAGAGGACTCAGAAAAGAAAAGCAAAAAAGGCTTTGTTTTGACCGCTTTGGCGCTTGTATCAGTGATTATCTGTGTCAGTGCTTATTATGTCTATCGTCAAGTGAATCGCTCGACCAAGGAAATTGAAACTTCTCAATCAACTACAGCCAATCAATCGGATGTGGATGATTTTAATACACTTTATGACGCCTTCTACACAGACAGCAATAAAACGGCTTTGAAAAATAGCCAGTTTGATAAACTAAGTCAACTCAAGACCTTACTTGATAAGCTGGAAGGTAGTCGTGAACATACGCTTGCCAAATCTAAATATGATAGTCTAGCAACGCAAATTAAGGCCATTCAAGATGTCAATGCACAATTTGAAAAACCAGCTATTGTGGATGGTGTGTTGGATACCAATGCCAAAGCCAAATCGGATGCTAAATTTACAGAGATTAAAACTGGGAATACTGAGCTTGACAAAGTGCTAGATAAGGCCATTAGCCTTGGTAAGAGCCAGCAAACAAGTACTTCGAGTTCAAGTTCAAGTGAAACTAGTAGCTCAAGCTCTAGTCAAGCAAGCTCAAATACGACTAGTGAGACAAGCCCAAGTAGTTCAAATGCGGCCTCAAATGAAACTAGAAGTACTCGCAGTGAAGTCAATATGGGCGTATCAAGTGCGGGTGTTGCTGTTCAAAGAAGTGCCAGTCGTGTTGCCTATAACCAGTCTGCTATTGATGATAGTAACAACTCTGCCTGGGATTTTGCGGATGGTGTCTTGGAACAAATTCTAGCGACTTCACGTTCACGTGGCTATATCACTGGAGACCAATATATCCTTGAACGTGTCAATATCGTTAACGGCAATGGTTATTATAATCTCTACAAGCCAGATGGAACCTATCTCTTTACCCTTAACTGTAAGACAGGCTACTTTGTCGGAAATGGTGCTGGTCATGCGGATGACTTGGACTACTAAGCAGTCGTTACAAAATTCTTTCTTTTCAAAAGTAAAAATGATAAAATAAAACAAATCAAACAAGAGGAGTGTCAAATGACAAAAGCTAACTTTGGTGTCGTAGGTATGGCCGTAATGGGCCGTAACCTAGCCCTTAATATTGAATCTCGTGGTTACACAGTTGCTATCTACAACCGTAGTAAAGAAAAAACTGAAGATGTGATTGCTTGCCATCCTGAAAAGAACTTTGTACCAAGCTATGACGTTGAAAGTTTTGTAAACTCAATCGAAAAACCTCGTCGTATCATGCTGATGGTTCAAGCTGGACCTGGTACAGATGCTACTATCCAAGCCCTTCTTCCACACCTTGACAAGGGTGATATCTTGATTGATGGCGGAAACACTTTCTACAAAGATACAATCCGTCGTAATGAAGAATTGGCAAACTCAGGTATCAACTTTATCGGTACTGGGGTTTCTGGTGGTGAAAAAGGTGCCCTTGAAGGTCCTTCTATCATGCCTGGTGGACAAAAAGAAGCCTATGAATTGGTTGCGGATGTTCTTGAAGAAATCTCAGCTAAAGCACCAGAAGATGGCAAACCATGTGTGACTTACATCGGTCCTGATGGAGCTGGTCACTATGTGAAAATGGTTCACAACGGTATCGAGTATGGTGACATGCAATTGATCGCAGAAAGCTATGACTTGATGCAACACTTGTTAGGTCTTTCAGCAGAAGATATGGCTGAAATCTTTACTGAGTGGAACAAGGGTGAATTGGACAGCTACTTGATTGAAATCACAGCTGATATCTTGAGCCGTAAAGACGATGAAGGTCAAGATGGACCAATCGTAGACTACATCCTTGATGCTGCAGGTAACAAGGGAACTGGTAAATGGACTAGCCAATCATCACTTGACCTTGGTGTGCCATTGTCACTCATCACTGAGTCAGTATTTGCACGTTACATCTCTACTTACAAAGAAGAACGTGTGCATGCTAGCAAGGTTCTTCCAAAACCAGCTGCCTTCAAATTTGAAGGAGACAAGGCTGAGTTGATTGAAAAAATCCGTCAAGCCCTTTACTTCTCAAAAATCATTTCATACGCACAAGGTTTTGCGCAATTGCGTGTAGCTTCTAAAGAAAACAACTGGAACTTGCCATTTGCAGACATCGCATCTATCTGGCGTGATGGCTGTATCATCCGTTCTCGTTTCTTGCAAAAGATTACAGATGCTTACAACCGTGATGCAGACCTTGCTAACCTTCTTTTGGATGAGTACTTCTTGGATGTTACTGCTAAGTACCAACAAGCAGTGCGTGATATTGTAGCTCTTGCTGTTCAAGCTGGTGTGCCAGTACCAACCTTCTCAGCAGCTATTACTTACTTTGATAGCTACCGTTCAGCTGACCTTCCAGCTAACTTGATCCAAGCGCAACGTGACTACTTTGGTGCCCACACTTACCAACGTAAAGACAAAGAAGGAACCTTCCACTACTCTTGGTATGACGAAAAATAAGTAGGTCTGCCATGGGGAAACGGATTTTATTACTTGAGAAAGAACGAAATCTAGCTCACTTTTTAAGTTTGGAACTCCAAAAAGAGCAATACCGAGTTGATCAGGTTGAGGAGGGGCAAAAAGCCCTCTCCATGGCTCTTCAGACAGACTATGACTTGATTTTATTGAATGCTCATCTGGGGGATATGACAGCCCAGGATTTTGCAGATAAGCTGAGTCGAACTAAGCCAGCTTCAGTCATCATGGTCTTGGACCATCGAGAAGAATTGCAAGACCAGATTGAAACAATCCAACGCTTTGCCGTTTCTTACATCTATAAGCCAGTAATTATTGATAATTTGGTAGCTCGTATTTCAGCGATTTTCCGAGGTCGGGACTTCATCGACCAACACTGTAGTCAGATGAAGGTTCCAACGTCTTACCGCAATCTGCGTATGGATGTAGAGTATCATACCGTTTATCGTGGCGAGGAGATGATTGCTCTGACCCGTCGTGAGTATGACCTTCTGGCTACTCTCATGGGAAGCAAGAAGGTTCTGACTCGTGAGCAGTTATTGGAAAGTGTTTGGAAGTACGAAAGTGCGACAGAGACCAATATCGTGGATGTCTATATTCGTTATCTACGTAGCAAGCTTGATGTAAAAGGTCAAAAAAGCTACATTAAAACCGTGCGTGGTGTAGGTTACACCATGCAAGAATAGAAAAGCAGTTGCAGTTGTGTAACTGCTTTTTTGGAGGTTTTCTATATATTGACATGCAGTTTGGTCTTTGCTATAATCAGTTATGGAGGGTAGTTCTAATGAAAATAATAAAAAAATTGATGCAAATCGCATTAGCAGTCTTTTTCTTCGGTTTGCTAGCAACAAGTGCAGTATTGGCGGATGATGCTGATTCAGAAGGCTGGCAATTTGTCCAAGAAAATGGTAGAACCTACTATAAGAAGGGGAACCTCAAAGAAACCTACTGGCGAGTGATTGATGGAAAATACTATTATTTTGATCCTTTATCCGGAGAGATGGTTGTCGGCTGGCAATATATACCTGCTCCACACAAAGGGGTTACGATTGGTCCTTATCCTAATGGTATAAGATTAGAAGGTTCCCCAATGCCAGAATGGTACTACTTTGACAAAAATGGAGTGCTACAAGAGTTTGTTGGTTGGAAAGCATTAGAGGTTAAAACTAAAGACAGTGTTGGAAGAAAGTATGGGGAAAAACGTACAAATCCGGAAGATAAAGAAGAGAAGAGTTTTTACACGAACTATTACTTTAATCAAAATCATTCTTTAGAGATAGGTTGGCTTTATGACCAGTCTAATTGGTATTATCTAGCTAAAACGGAAATTAATGGAGAAAACTATATTGGTGGTGAAAGACGTGCAGGTTGGATAAATGATGGTTCAGCTTGGTACTATCTAGATCCAGAAACTGGTATCATGCAAACTGGTTGGAAGTACCTTGGTAATAAGTGGTACTACCTCCGTTCATCAGGAGCCATGGCAACTGGCTGGTATCAAGACGGCTCAACTTGGTATTATTTAGACCAGCTAAATGGTGATATGAAAACAGGCTGGCAATACCTTGGTAACAAGTGGTACTATCTTCGTTCATCAGGAGCAATGGTAACTGGTTGGTTCCAGGTCGGTAGTAAATGGTACTATGCTTATAGCTCAGGTGCTTTAGCAGTGAATACCACTGTAGAAGGCTATTCTGTCAATTATAATGGCGAATGGGTTCAATAATGAAAGAGGCGATTGTAAAGGAAACAATCGCTTTTTTTGTGAAAATATAATAAAATAGATAGGAGAGAATAAATACTTGTAGGAAAAAATAATACTCTTCGAAAATCAAATTCAAACCACGTCAGCGTCGCCTTACCGTACTCAAGTACAGCCTGCGGCTAGCTTCCTAGTTTGCTTTTTGATTTTCATTGAGTATGAGACGGCTTTTTCGTCTAGTAAAAGGAAAAAATGACAAAAAAACTTGGTGTCGGTCAGGCGCATAGTAAGATTATTTTAATAGGGGAGCATGCGGTCGTTTATGGTTATCCTGCTATTTCCCTACCTCTTTTGGAGGTGGAGGTGACTTGTAAGGTTGTCCCTGCTGAAAGTCCTTGGCGCCTCTATGAGGAGGATACTTTGTCCATGGCGGTTTATGCTTCGCTTGAGTATTTGGATATCAAAGAAGCCTGCATTCGTTGTGTGATTGACTCGGCTATCCCTGAGAAACGGGGAATGGGGTCGTCAGCTGCTATCAGCATAGCGGCTATTCGTGCAGTTTTTGACTACTATCAGGTAGACCTGCCTCATGATGTACTAGAAATCTTGGTTAATCGGGCAGAGATGATTGCCCATATGAATCCTAGTGGTTTGGATGCTAAGACCTGTCTCAGTGACCAGCCTATTCGCTTTATTAAGAACGTAGGATTTACAGAGCTTGAGATGGATTTATCTGCCTATTTGGTGATTGCCGATACGGGTGTTTATGGTCAAACTCGTGAAGCCATCCAAGTGGTTCAAAATAAGGGCAAGGATGCCCTACCGTTTTTGCATGCCTTGGGAGAATTAACCCAGCAAGCAGAAGATGCGATTTCACAAAAAGATGCTGAAGGACTAGGACATATCCTCAGTCAAGCGCATTTACATCTAAAAGAAATTGGTGTCAGTAGCCCTGAGGCAGACTCTTTGGTTGAAACGGCTCTTAGCCAAGGTGCTCTGGGTGCCAAGATGAGCGGTGGTGGGTTAGGAGGCTGTATCATAGCCTTGGCAGACAATTTGACACACGCACAAGAACTAGCAGAAAGATTAGAAGAGAAAGGAGCTGTTCAGACATGGATAGAGAGCCTGTAACAGTACGTTCCTACGCAAATATTGCTATTATCAAATATTGGGGAAAGAAAAAAGAAAAAGAGATGGTGCCTGCTACTAGCAGTATCTCTCTGACTTTGGAAAATATGTACACAGAGACGACCTTATCGTCTTTACCGACGGATGCGACAGCTGATGCCTTTTATATCAATGGTCAGCTACAAAATGAGGCGGAGCATGCTAAGATGAGCAAGATTATTGACCGCTATCGTCCAGAAGGTGAAGGCTTTGTCCGTATCGATACCCAAAACAATATGCCTACCGCAGCGGGTCTGTCCTCAAGTTCCAGTGGTTTGTCCGCCTTGGTCAAGGCTTGCAACGCTTATTTTCAGCTTGGATTGGATAGAAGTCAGTTGGCACAGGAGGCTAAGTTTGCCTCAGGATCTTCCTCTCGGAGTTTTTATGGACCATTAGGTGCTTGGGATAAGGATAGCGGAGAAATTTACCCTGTAGAGACAGACTTGAAACTAGCTATGATTATGTTGGTACTGGAGGACAAGAAAAAACCAATTTCTAGCCGTGACGGTATGAAACTTTGTGTGGAAACTTCGACGACCTTTGATGACTGGGTGCGTCAGTCTGAGAAAGACTATCAGGATATGCTGGTTTATCTCAAGGAAAATGACTTTGCCAAGGTTGGGGAATTGACGGAGAAAAATGCCCTGGCTATGCACGCTACGACCAAAACAGCATCACCAGCCTTTTCTTATCTGACGGATGCAAGCTATGAAGCCATGGACTTTGTTCGCCAGCTACGTGAGCAAGGAGAGGGTTGTTACTTTACTATGGATGCTGGTCCCAATGTCAAGGTCCTCTGTCAGGAGAAAGACTTGGAGCATTTATCAGAAATCTTCGGTCAACGTTATCGCTTGATTGTGTCAAAAACAAAGGATTTGAGTCAAGATGATTACTGTTAAAACTTGCGGAAAGCTCTATTGGGCAGGTGAATATGCTATTTTAGAGCCAGGACAGTTGGCCTTGATAAAGGCCATCCCCATCTATATGAAGGGGGAGATTGCTTTTTCTGATAGCTACCGTATCTATTCAGATATGTTTGATTTAGCAGTAGATTTGACGCCAAATCCTGACTATAGTTTGATTCAAGAAACGATTGCTTTAGTGGAAGATTTCCTCGTTTATCGTGGGCAGACCTTGCGACCTTTTTCTCTAGAAATTCGTGGAAAAATGGAACGAGAAGGGAAAAAGTTTGGTCTGGGTTCTAGCGGTAGCGTCGTTGTTTTGGTCATCAAGGCTCTGCTAGCTCTGTATAAGCTTTCGGTTGATCAGGAGCTCTTGTTCAAGCTGGCTAGTGCTGTCTTGCTCAAGCGAGGAGACAATGGCTCTATGGGAGACCTTGCCTGTATTGTGGCAGAAGATTTGGTTCTCTACCAGTCATTTGATCGCCAGCAGGTAGCTGCTTGGTTGGAAGAAGAAAATTTGGCGACTGTTTTAGAGCGTGAGTGGGGCTTTTCAATTTCGCAAGTGAAACCAACTTTAGAATGTGCTTTCCTAGTGGGATGGACCAAGGAAGTGGCTGTATCGAGTCACATGGTCCAGCAAATCAAACAAAATATCAATCAGAATTTTTTAAGTTCCTCAAAAGAAACGGTAGCTGCTTTGGTAGAAGCCTTGGAGCAGGGGGAAGCAGAAAAAATTATCGAGCAAGTAGAAGTAGCCAGCAAGATCTTAGAAGGCTTGAGCGCGGATATTTACACGACTTCGCTTAGACAGTTGAAAGAAGCCAGTCAAGATTTGCAGGCTGTTGCTAAGAGTAGTGGCGCTGGTGGCGGTGACTGTGGGATTGCCTTGAGTTTTGATGTGCAATCAACTGAAACCTTAAAAACTCGTTGGGCCGATCTGGGGATTGAGCTCTTATACCAAGAAAGGATAGGACATGACGACAAATCGTAAGGATGAGCACATCCGCTATGCCCTTGAGCAGAAAAGTTCCTATAATAGCTTTGATGAGGTGGAGTTGATTCACTCTTCCTTGCCTCTTTACGACCTGGATGAAATCGATCTGTCGACAGAGTTTGCTGGTCGAAAGTGGGATTTTCCTTTCTATATCAATGCCATGACGGGTGGAAGCGAAAAAGGTAAAGAAATCAATCAAAAGCTGGCTCAGGTGGCGGAAGCTTGTGGTATTTTATTTGTAACGGGCTCTTATAGCGCAGCCCTCAAAGATCCAGCAGATGACTCTTTTTCTGTCAAGTATGATCATCCAAATCTCCTCCTTGGAACCAATATTGGATTGGACAAGCCTGTTAAGTTGGGACTTCGGACTGTAGAAGAGATGAATCCTCTTCTCCTACAAGTGCATGTCAATGTCATGCAGGAATTACTCATGCCAGAGGGAGAAAGAATGTTCAGAAGCTGGCAATCGAATCTAGCAGACTATAGCAAGCAAATCCCTGTTCCGATTGTCCTCAAGGAAGTAGGCTTTGGAATGGATGTGAAGACCATCGAGAGAGCCTATGAATTGGGCGTTCGAACCTTTGACCTGTCAGGTCGTGGTGGCACCAGCTTTGCTTATATCGAAAATCGTCGCAGTGGTCAACGTGACTACCTCAATCAATGGGGGCAGTCTACCATGCAGGCCCTTCTCAATGCCCAAGACTGGAAAGACAAGGTCGAACTCTTGGTCAGTGGAGGCGTTCGCAATCCGCTGGATATGATTAAGTGCTTGGTCTTTGGCGCAAAGGCTGTAGGGCTGTCACGAACCGTTCTGGAATTGATTGAAACCTACACAGTCGAAGAAGTGATTGACATTATTCAAGGCTGGAAAGCAGATTTACGCTTGATTATGTGTGCCCTTAATTGTGCCACCATAGCAGATCTGCAAAAAGTGGGCTATCTTCTATATGGAAAATTAAAAGAAGCAAATGATCAGATGAAGAAGGCGTAATCACCGCCTTTTTTCCATCCTCAGACTGAGGTGACTTTTTTGAAGTGTGATAAAATAGAAGGGAGAGGATGCACCTATGAGAAAATTTAAAATCTTTTTATTTATTGAAGCCTGTCTTTTGACAGGAGCTCTGATTTTGATGGTATCAGAGCATTTTTCGCGTTTTCTGCTGATTTTATTCCTCTTTTTGCTTTTGATTCGCTATTACACTGGTAAAGAGGGCAATAATCTTCTTTTAGTAGTGGCAACCATTCTCTTCTTTTTCATCGTCATGCTCAATCCCTTTGTGATTCTAGCTATTTTTGTTGCGGTTATATACAGTCTCTTTCTTCTTTATCCGATGATGAACCAGGAAAAAGAGCAGACTAATTTGGTTTTTGAAGAGGTGGTAACGGTTAAGAAGGAGAAAAATCGTTGGTTTGGTAATCTCCATCATTTTTCAAGCTACCAGACTTGCCAGTTTGATGATATCAATCTTTTTCGTCTCATGGGCAAGGACACTATTCATCTGGAGAGGGTCATCCTAACCAATCATGACAATGTCATTATCCTCAGAAAGATGGTAGGAACAACTAAAATCATTGTACCCGTAGATGTAGAAGTTAGTCTCAGTGTTAACTGTCTCTATGGGGATTTGACTTTTTTCAATCAGCCCAAGCGAGCCCTCCGCAATGAACACTATCAACAGGAAACGAGAGATTATCTCAAGAGTAACAAGAGCGTCAAGATTCTCTTGACCACTATGATTGGGGATGTTGAGGTGGTTAGAGGATGAAAAAACAAGTTTATGTAATTATTGCTCTCATATCCATCCTGTTTGTCTTATTTCTGTCCCACAGCTTGCTGGAAATCCTTGACTTTGACTGGTCTGTTTTCCTGCATGATGTCGAAAAAACAGAAAAATTTGTCTTTTTGTTGTTGGTATTCAGCATGTCCATGACCTTTCTCTTAGCCCTGTTTTGGCGAGGTGTGGAAGAGATTTCTCTGAGAAAAATGCAGGCCAATCTCAAGCGTTTGTTGGCAGGGAAAGAAGTGGTTCAGGTTGCAGACCCAGATTTGGATGTTAGTTTTAAGTCCTTATCTGGCAAACTTAACCTCTTGACAGAAGCTCTTCAAAAAGCTGAAAACCACAGTCTTGCTCAGGAAGAGGAAATCATTGAGAAAGAACGGAAGCGAATTGCTCGGGATTTGCACGATACAGTCAGTCAGGAGTTGTTTGCGGCTCACATGATTTTGTCAGGTGTCAGCCAGCAGACTTTGAAATTGGATAGAGAAAAGATGCAAATCCAGTTGCAGAGTGTCACAGCTATTTTAGAAACTGCCCAGAAAGATTTACGGGTCTTGCTCTTGCATTTGCGACCAGTTGAGCTGGAGCAGAAGAGTCTGGTTGAGGGAATCCAAATCCTCTTAAAAGAGCTTGAGGACAAGAGTGATCTCAAGGTTAGTTTCAAGCAAAATGTGACGAAATTGCCTAAGAAAATCGAGGAGCATATCTTCCGTATCCTGCAAGAATTGATCAGCAATACTCTCCGCCATGCCCAGGCATCTTGTCTGGATGTCTACCTCTATCAGACAGATTTTGAATTGCAGCTGAAGGTGGTGGACAATGGGATTGGTTTCCAGTTAGGGAGCTTAGACGACTTGAGTTATGGACTCCGCAATATCAAGGAGCGGGTCGAAGATATGGCAGGGACGGTTCAGTTATTAACAGCTCCCAAGCAAGGACTGGCAGTTGATATCCGTATTCCCCTGTTAGATAAGGAATGATAAAGGAGTAAAGATGAAAATTTTACTAGTAGATGACCATGAAATGGTCCGATTGGGCTTGAAAAGCTACTTTGACCTCCAAGACGATGTAGAAGTTGTGGGCGAGGCGTCCAACGGGTCTCAAGGCATTGACTTAGCCTTGGAATTGCGTCCAGATGTTATTGTTATGGATATTGTCATGCCTGAGATGAATGGAATTGATGCAACCTTGGCCATCCTCAAAGAATGGCCCGAGGCCAAGATTTTGATTGTGACCTCTTACTTGGACAATGAAAAAATCATGCCGGTCTTGAATGCCGGTGCTAAAGGCTATATGCTTAAGACTTCTAGTGCAGATGAATTGCTCCATGCTGTCCGTAAGGTGGCTGCTGGTGAGCTGGCTATTGAACAAGAGGTCAGCAAGAAGGTCGAATACCACCGCAATCACATGGAACTTCATGAGGACTTGACTGCGCGTGAGCGAGATGTGCTTCAACTCATCGCCAAGGGTTACGAAAATCAGCGCATCGCAGATGAACTCTTTATCTCTCTCAAGACGGTCAAGACTCATGTGTCCAATATCCTTGCCAAACTTGAGGTCAGCGATCGCACCCAGGCTGCAGTCTATGCTTTTCAGCACCACTTGGTGGGGCATGAGGAGTTTTAGATGAGTCTAACAGATTTACTTGAGGAGTTAGAAGCAGCAAAAGATCCTAAAAAAGCAGGGCCTATGGAGTCCTATATGCGCCATCAATTTTCCTTTCTAGGCGTTGCGGCGCCAGAAAGAAATAAACTCTATAAAAAATACTTTCCAGAAGCGAAAAAAACAAAGATTATCGATTGGGATTTTGTAGATACTTGCTGGGAAAAAGAGTATAGAGAATACCAGTATGTGGCTGCCAATTATTTGAAAGCAATGCAGTCTTATCTAAAGGACAGCGATTTGCCTAAGCTAGAGCAGTTGGTTGTTACCAAGTCTTGGTGGGATACGGTGGATATCCTAGATCGAGTAGTAGGGAGTTTGGTGTATGAGAAGCAGGAACTGGAAAAAATAATCCTCCAATGGAGCCTGTCAGACAATATCTGGTTGAGACGCGTCGCTATTGACCACCAGTTGTTAAGAAAAGAGAAGACCAATGTTCAATTACTGGAAAAGATTCTGCTTCATAATTTGAATCAAACAGAATTCTTTATCAATAAAGCCATTGGCTGGGCTCTGAGAGACTACTCCAAAACGAATCCAGCTTGGGTAGCATGCTTCATTGAGAAAAACAAGGAAAGAATGGCTGAACTTAGCATCAAAGAAGCGAGCAAGTACCTCTCCCATCATTGAAAAGCGCGTTCATTACTTGAAAAAAGTCGCCCATTTATGTTATAATAGACTGTATTTAAAAAATTTTAAGGAGAAATGACAGAATGTCTGTATCATTTGAAAACAAAGAAACAAACCGTGGTGTCTTGACTTTCACTATCTCTCAAGACCAAATCAAACCAGAATTGGACCGTGTCTTCAACTCAGTGAAGAAATCTCTTAATGTTCCAGGTTTCCGTAAAGGTCACCTTCCACGCCCTATCTTCGACAAAAAATTTGGTGAAGAGTCACTTTACCAAGACGTTATGAACGCTCTTTTGCCAAATGCTTATGAAGCAGCTGTAAAAGAAGCTGGTCTTGAAGTGGTTGCTCAACCAAAAATTGATGTAACTTCAATGGAAAAAGGTCAAGACTGGGTTATCACTGCTGAAGTTGTTACAAAACCTGAAGTAAAATTGGGTGACTACAAAAACCTTGAAGTATCAGTAGATGTTGAAAAAGAAGTAACTGACGCTGACGTTGAAGAGCGTATCGAACGCGAACGCAACAACTTGGCTGAATTGGTTATCAAAGAAGCTGCTGCTGAAAACGGCGACACTGTTGTCATCGACTTCGTTGGTTCTATCGACGGTGTTGAATTTGATGGCGGAAAAGGTGAAAACTTCTCACTTGGACTTGGTTCAGGTCAATTCATCCCTGGTTTCGAAGACCAATTGGTAGGTCACTCAGCTGGTGAAACTGTTGATGTTATCGTAACCTTCCCAGAAGACTACCAAGCAGAAGACCTTGCAGGTAAAGAAGCTAAATTCGTAACAACTATCCACGAAGTAAAAGCTAAAGAAGTTCCAGCTCTTGATGATGAGCTTGCAAAAGACATCGACGAAGAAGTTGAAACACTTGCTGAATTGAAAGAAAAATACCGCAAGGAATTGGCTGCTGCTAAAGAAGAAGCATACAAAGATGCAGTTGAAGGTGCAGCAATTGATAAAGCTGTAGAAAACGCTGAAATCGTAGAACTTCCAGAAGAAATGATTCACGAAGAAGTTCACCGCTCAGTAAACGAATTCCTTGGAAACTTGCAACGTCAAGGTATCAACCCTGACATGTACTTCCAAATCACTGGAACTACTCAAGAAGACCTTCACAATCAATACCAAACAGAAGCTGAGTCACGTACTAAGACTAACCTTGTTATCGAAGCAGTTGCCAAAGCTGAAGGATTTGACGCTTCAGAAGAAGAAATCCAAAAAGAAATCGAGCAATTGGCAGCAGACTATAACATGGAAGTTGCACAAGTACAAAGCTTGCTTTCAGCTGATATGTTGAAACACGATATCACAATCAAAAAAGCTGTTGAATTGATTACAAGCACTGCAACAGTTAAATAATCTTATACTCTTCGAAAATCAAATTCAAACCACGTCAGCGTCACCTTACCGTGCTCAAGTACAGCTTACGGCTATCTTCCTAGTTTGCTCTTTGATTTTCATTGAGTATTAATAAACAAAAATCCCACCTAAATTGGTGGGTTTTCTGATGCACTATTTTCCAAAAATCTCTTTGAGGTCTGCGTCTGTAATCCCAATCATGGCTGGGATACTGTCCCAGTTTTCTTCGGTCAAGATGTAGGATTGTTCGGAGGTACTTGATGTGACTGTTTCAGAGATAGCTGGTTGCTTTTCTTCAACATTCTCCAATAAATCACTGAAGCGTTCAATCAGATAGGTTTTTCGGGCAGTTCCGATGTGCTGGGTAGCATAGTCGAAGGCCTGTAATTCACCTAGTAAGATAAGCTTGCTTTTGGCGCGTGTAATGGCTGTATAGATGAGATTGCGCTCCAGCATACGCCTACTAGCACTAGTGATAGGCAGGATGACAACAGGGAACTCACTTCCCTGAGACTTATGAATACTCATGGCATAGGCTAGGCGAATCTTATACCATTCGTTACGGGGGTAAGAGACTTCATTACCGTCAAAATCAATGACAATCTCGTCTTGTTTCGACTCGGTGTATTTACCAGGGATCAGATCTGTGATAGCTCCCAAATCTCCGTTAAAGACATTGATTTCAGCATCGTTGACCAAGTGAATGACCTTGTCTCCCTTGCGATAGTGGCACTGGGGAGCTTCAAAACTAAGTTGGTCTTTTTGTGGTGGATTGAGCAGATCTTGCATGAGTTGGTTGATGGCATCAATCCCTGCAGTCCCTCGGTACATGGGAGCCAGAACTTGGATATCACGGGCAGGAATGCCACTTCTGAGGGCAGCGCCTAAGATCTTTTCAATGGTGGCAGGAATATGGCCACTAGCGATTTCAAAGTAGGAACGGTCAGCTTTTTTCTGGGTGAAATCAGCTGGCAAGATGCCCTGTCGAATCTGACTAGCTAGGGTGACGATAGTTGATTCTTCGCTTTGCCGGTAAATTTTTTCCAAGCGTGTCTGAGGAATCAAAGGAATATGAAGCAGATCCGCTAGAACCTGTCCAGGACTGACAGAAGGCAACTGGTCGCTGTCACCTACGATGAGAATTTTACTGTTAGAAGAGATGTTGGAGAAGAGTTGATTTGCCAGCCAAGTATCCACCATAGAAAATTCATCTACGATGATAAAGTCGGCATCCAGATAATCTTCCAGATGACTGGTATCATCGTCACCTGTCATTCCCAAGTGACGATGTATGGTCGCACTTGGCAAGCCTGTTAATTCATTCATGCGGCGAGCAGCTCGACCAGTTGGAGCAGCAAGAAGAATAGGCAGATTACTTTTTTTTCTGAGGTTAAGTCCTTCTAAAAGGGCATAAACAGCGATGATCCCATTGATAACAGTTGTCTTACCAGTACCAGGTCCACCTGTCAGGATAAAGACCTTATTCTGGATAGCATCACAGATAGCTTGTTTTTGAATGTTATCATACTCAATCTCCAGATCTTCTTCGACAGTAGCGATATGTTTTTGAATGGTTTCTAAATCATGACTCTTCTGTTTTCCTTTTTCAAGGATACGAACCAAGTGACTGCGGATACCTTCCTCAGCGAAAAAGAGGCTGTTGTCAAAAATCTTGGTATCAATCTGCTGAACCTTGTCTTCTTCAATCAGGTAGGAGAGTTCTTGAGCTACTTGGCTGGGATCCAGTTCCACGGGGCGAGAAGATTCAAGGAGAGTAAGGGTTTGTTCTAGCAAATCCCGTGCTTCAACATAGGTGTCCCCTGTTTCCATACAGGCCTGAAAAAGACTATGAACTAGACCGGCACGGAAGCGCTCAGGAGCCTGACTTTCGATGCCTAGTTCTTCCGCTAATTGGTCAGCAATAGTAAATCCCAAACCCTTGATATCCTCGACCAACTGGTAGGGATAATTTTCAACCACATCAAGAGTTTCTTCCTTGTAAAAGTCTTGAATTTGAAAGGCCAGTTTATTGGGAATGCCGTAGTTGGCTAGCTTTGCCAAAACCATCTCCGTTCCGTAGTTGAGACGGAGAGTGGAGACGAAAGCCTCGCGATTTTTGGCAGAGAGTCCTGCGATGCATTCTAACTTTTCTGGGTGTTGCAAAATTTCGTCAATGGTATTGTCGCCATAGGTATCCACAATTTTCTGAGCTGTCTTGAGACCGATCCCCTTGAAATGGCTACTTGAAAAGTACTTAACCAATCCCTTACTAGTTGGTTTTGCACGTTCATAACGGCTGATTTGCAGTTGTTCCCCATACTTGGAGTGCTGGACAATTTGTCCCCAAAACGTATAGTCTTCTCCCTCAATTACATCAGCCATAGTGCCAGTGACAATGATTTCAAAATCATCAAAATCCTCTGCGTCTGTATCGTCGATTTCTAGGAGGAGGATACGATAAAAATTGCTGGGATTTTCAAAAATAATCCGTTCAATGGTTCCTGAAAAATAAACTTCCATAAAATTCCTTTGCATGAATAGGTGAGAGTTAATACTCTTCGAAAATCTCTTCAAACCACGTCAGCTTCCATCTGCAACCTCAAAACACTGTTTTGAGCAACCTGCGGCTAGCTTCCTAGTTTGCTCTTTGATTTTCATTGAGTATAACTTTGTTTCTATCTTAATCAAACTGGATAGTGAATAATCATCTTCTCACGATAGAAGAAGAGGCTGAGATTGGTGATTCTCGGCCTCTTAGGTCTCTTAAAATGTTCCGATACGGGTGATTGGCCAGAAGCGGAATTTAGCTTCCCCTGTGATATCTTTTGCTTTGAAGGTACCTACATGGCGGCTGTCACTCGAAACCAAGCGGTCATCTCCGAGGAGAAGGTATTCTCCTTCTGGAACAGTAAAGCTAAAGTTGGTGTTATAGTTGACATCAACTGTGAAGGCTTGGGCTTTTTGAGCAATACTTCTAAAGAAAGTTCCTTTATTTCCTTCAAATCCCTTGCCTGAGTAAGTGCTTTGGAGTTTGTCATCCTTGAAACGTTTGATGTAGTCAGCTAGGTAAGGTTCGTCCGTTTCTTTATCATTGATGTAAAGTTTATCATTTTCGTAACGGATGGTGTCACCAGGCATTCCGATGACACGTTTGACGATGTCCTTATTACCATCTTCCTCATGGGCCACCACGATATCAAAACGGTCAATAGGGAGGTGCTTGACGACAAAGAGGATTTCGCCATCCGCTAGGGTAGGATCCATGGAATGGCCTTCTACGCGGACATTACTCCAAAAAAAGATACGGCTCAAAGCTAGTAATGACAGAATCAGGAGGAACAATCCCCACTCTTTTAGGAAATTTTTAAATGAATTCATAATTTACCTTTCTAAGCGTTTTTTCGCTTTTTCAGTATTTTTAAAGTGCAGTTTGGCGCAGAAATTGAGTCCCTTCATGCCATAGGCTTGTAAAATCTGGCTAGCCACCTTATCAGAAGCCGTTCCAGCTCCACTTGGAAGTTGATAACCCAGTTCTCGTCCTAAATTTTCAAGATTTTCCAGAAAGAGATCACGCGCAATGATAGAAGAAACTGCGACAGCCAAGTATTTTCCCTCAGCCTTTTCTTCTAAGCTGATAGGATTGCTGAAACGATTGGCCTCTTGTGCCAAGTACTTGTCATAATTTTTAGCACTGGTAAAGGCATCAATCACAATTTTCTCGGGCTGGATGCCTTTTTGAAGAAGGAGATAGATAGCCTGATTATGGAGGGCTACCTTAACCGAAACAGCGTTGTAGCGGTCTCCGATGACCTCGTTGTACTTGCTTGGTGAGAGAAGCAGTGTCTGGTGCTGGATTTTTTCTTTGAGGATAGGGGCAATCTGACGAATCTTTTGGTCGGTCAGAGTTTTAGAATCCCCCACACCGAGTTTTCGCAAGAAGGCATGCTGGTCAGGTGTGACAAAGGAAGCCACAACTGCAAGTCCACCAAAGTAGGAACCATTTCCAACCTCATCCGTCCCAATCAAAGGGAAATTTTGTCCGCTGGTTTTCTCTACCATTTGATAGCCAAAGAAACTAGCATATTTCTCAGCCCATTCACCCTGAAGCAAGACCTTTCCAGAAGTATAGATAGAAGCCGTTGCTTGAGGCAGTCGCAAAAAGTAGCGGATATAGGGATTCTTACTGGGAGCCAGACTGGTTTGATAGTGTTCAAGAAAAGCCTGAATCTCCTTTTCGCTTGGTGTGAGTGTTATACTTGCCATAGTTTCTATTGTACCATAAAAGCAGGCAAATTTGTAAAAACTGACAAAATTAGCGAATTTTGGTATAATATCGTGAGGTGAATTTTATGGCAAATCTAAATCGATTCAAATTTACATTCGGGAAAAAATCATTAACCTTGACAAGCGAGCATGATAATCTCTTTATGGAGGAAATCGCTAAGGTTGCGACAGAAAAATACCAAGCAATTAAAGAACAAATGCCTAGTGCAGATGATGAAACAATCGCTCTTTTGTTGGCAGTCAACTGTTTGTCAACTCAGCTCAGCCGTGAGATTGAATTTGATGATAAGGAGCAAGAATTAGAAGAACTCCGTCACAAACTTGTGACTTGCAAGCAAGAACAGAGCAAGATTGAGGATTCCTTATGATTTCACTCCTTCTTCTATTGGTCTTGGCTTGGGGATTTTATATCGGCTATCGGAGAGGCCTGCTCTTACAGGTTTATTACCTGATTTCAGCCATGGCTTCGGCTTTTGTGGCTGGCCAGTTTTATAAGGGACTTGGAGAGCAATTTCATTTGCTCCTCCCTTATGCAAATCCGCAGGAAGGTCAGGGGACTTTCTTTTTCCCATCGGATCAACTCTTTCAGTTAGATAAGGTCTTTTATGCAGGTATCGGCTACTTGCTTGTATTTGGGATTGTCTATAGCATCGGTCGTTTGCTTGGTCTCCTATTACACTTGATTCCTAGTAAAAAACTGGGTGGCAAGTTGTTCCAAGTTTCAGCAGGTATCTTGTCCATGTTGGTAACCTTATTTGTCTTGCAAATGGCCTTGACCATCTTGGCGACCATCCCCATGGCAGCTATACAAAATCCTCTTGAAAAGAGTATCGTCGCAAAACATATCATCCAGAGCATACCAGTAACAACCAGTTGGCTCAAACAAATCTGGGTGACAAATTTAATCGGATAAAAAGGGCAGGAGTTTTCCTAGCCCTTTGTTTACAGATTTGACTGAATGTAAAAAGTTACTACACCTAATACTCAATGAAAATCAAAGAGCAAACTAGGAAGCTAGCCGCAGGCTGTACTTGAGTACGGTAAGGCGACGCTGACGTGGTTTGAAGAGATTTTCGAAGAGTATAGACATTCAAAGACAAGGAAATAACGATGAATAAGAAAATATTAGAAACATTAGAGTTCAATAAGGTCAAGGCCTTGTTTGAACCCCATTTGGTGACCGAACAGGGCTTGGAGCAATTGAGACAGCTGGCTCCGACTGCCAAAGCAGATAAAATCAAACAGGCTTTTGCTGAGATGAAGGAAATGCAGGCTCTTTTTGTTGAGCAACCGCATTTTACTATTCTAGCAATTAAGGAAATCGCAGGAGTCTGCAAGCGGTTGGAGATGGGGGCGGACCTCAATATCGAGGAGTTCCTCCTCTTGAAGCGTGTACTTCTTGCCAGCCGAGAACTGCAAAGTTTTTATGCCAATCTGGAAAATGTCAGCTTGGAAGAATTAGCCCTTTGGTTTGAGAAATTACATGATTTTCCGCAATTACAAGGAAATCTCCAAGCCTTTAATGATGCAGGTTTCATTGAAAATTTTGCCAGTGAAGAATTGGCGCGCATCCGTCGAAAAATCCATGATAGCGAGAGTCAGGTACGCGATGTTTTACAAGACTTGCTCAAGCAAAAAGCACAGATGTTGACAGAAGGGATTGTTGCCAGTAGAAATGGCCGTCAGGTTTTACCAGTCAAAAACACCTACCGCAATAAAATTGCAGGTGTCGTTCATGATATTTCTGCTAGTGGAAATACCGTCTATATCGAACCCCGTGAGGTGGTCAAACTGAGCGAAGAAATCGCTAGTCTGCGAGCAGATGAGCGTTATGAAATGCTTCGAATTCTCCAAGAAATCTCGGAGCGTGTTCGCCCTCATACGGCTGAGATTGCCAATGATGCTTGGATTATCGGTCATCTGGACTTGATTCGTGCCAAGGTTCGCTTTATCCAAGAAAGACAAGCGGTCGTTCCTCAGCTGTCAGAAAATCAAGAGATTCAACTGCTCCATGTATGTCATCCTCTGGTCAAAAATGCCGTCGCAAATGATGTCCATTTTGGTCAAGATTTAACAGCCATTGTCATTACAGGTCCCAATACAGGTGGGAAGACCATCATGCTCAAAACTCTGGGTTTGACACAGGTTATGGCCCAGTCCGGTTTGCCGATTTTGGCAGATAAGGGAAGCCGTGTTGGTATTTTTGAAGAAATCTTTGCCGATATTGGCGATGAGCAATCTATTGAGCAGAGCTTGTCTACCTTCTCTAGCCACATGACCAATATTGTGGACATTCTTGGCAAGGTCAATCAACATTCACTCTTACTCTTGGATGAGTTAGGAGCTGGTACAGATCCTCAAGAGGGAGCAGCCCTCGCCATGGCTATTCTGGAGGACCTTCGCCTGCGTCAGGTCAAGACCATGGCGACTACCCACTATCCAGAACTCAAGGCCTACGGTATTGAGACAGCCTTTGTGCAAAATGCCAGCATGGAGTTTGATACTGCAACTCTACGCCCGACCTATCGCTTTATGCAGGGAGTTCCTGGCCGAAGCAATGCCTTTGAAATCGCTAAACGTTTAGGTCTCTCTGAAGTTATCGTAGGGGATGCCAGTCAGCAGGTTGATCAGGACAATGATGTCAATCGGATTATTGAGCAACTGGAAGAGCAGACGCTGGAAAGTCGTAAACGCTTGGACAATATCCGTGAGGTGGAGCAAGAAAATCTCAAGATGAACCGTGCTCTAAAAAAACTTTACAACGAGCTCAATCGTGAAAAGGAAACCGAGCTTAACAAGGCGCGTGAACAGGCTGCTGAGATTGTGGACATGGCTCTAAGTGAGAGTGACCAGATTCTCAAAAATCTCCACAGCAAATCCCAACTCAAGCCCCACGAAATCATTGAAGCCAAGGCCAAGCTGAAAAAATTAGCTCCTGAAAAAGTGGACTTGTCTAAAAACAAGGTCCTTCAAAAGGCCAAGAAAAAACGAGCTCCAAAGGTGGGAGATGATATCGTTGTTCTCAGTTATGGACAGCGTGGTACCTTGACCAGTCAACTCAAGGATGGCCGCTGGGAAGCCCAAGTTGGCTTGATTAAGATGACCTTGGAAGAGAAAGAGTTTGACCTTGTTCAAGCCCAGCAAGAAAAACCAGTCAAGAAGAAACAGGTCAATGTCGTGAAACGAACTTCTGGTCGTGGCCCACAAGCCAGACTGGATCTTCGAGGCAAGCGCTATGAAGAAGCCATGAATGAGCTAGATGCCTTTATCGACCAAGCCTTGCTTAACAATATGGCCCAAGTCGATATCATCCATGGTATCGGAACAGGTGTCATCCGTGAAGGAGTTACCAAATACTTGCAAAGAAACAAACATGTCAAGAGTTTCGGCTATGCCCCACAAAATGCTGGAGGCAGTGGTGCAACTATTGTGACTTTTAAAGGATAAGAAATATTTCGGAATTTATAAAGTAAAAAACTGTTGAACTAATTTTTACTAATAAACACATTGACAAAAGCCAACATTTTTTGTAAAATTAGAATCAATTAAATACCAACACCGAATGAAGTTTAATAGAAGTGGGGAATCGTTTGATTTTCCATGACTGTAAATGGACGGAACTCTGGAGAGACCGTAAAGGCACCGAAGGGGCAAGGCAGGCAACTGCTCAAACTCTCAGGTAAAAGGACAGAGCTAGGATAGACCGCTTTTTAGCATTTATCTAAGCATTCCAGAGTACATGTATCTTACATGTGCTCTTTCTTTTGGGGTTGAAAAGATAGGAGAAGGAAATGTTAGAATTGCTTAAATCAATTGATGCTTTTGCTTGGGGACCGCCCCTCTTGATTTTATTAGTCGGAACAGGGATTTACCTAACTATTCGGCTAGGACTCTTGCAGGTTTTGCGTCTGCCCAAGGCCTTTCAGCTTATTTTTATCCAGGATAAGGGACATGGTGATGTATCCAGTTTTGCAGCTCTGTGTACAGCCTTGGCATCAACCGTTGGGACAGGGAATATCATAGGAGTTGCGACGGCTATCAAGGTTGGTGGACCAGGAGCCCTCTTTTGGATGTGGATGGCGGCTTTCTTTGGAATGGCTACCAAGTATGCGGAAGGACTCTTGGCCATCAAATACCGCACCAAGGACGACCATGGTGCAGTAGCGGGAGGTCCCATGCATTATATCCTTCTAGGAATGGGAGAGAAGTGGCGACCACTTGCTGTTTTGTTTGCAGTAGCGGGAGTATTGGTTGCTCTCTTGGGAATCGGAACCTTCACTCAAGTCAACTCGATTACAGAATCTATCCAAAATACAACGGCTATTTCGCCAGCCATCACCGCTCTCGTTTTGTCTGTCTTTGTAGCGATTGCTGTCTTTGGTGGACTCAAGTCCATTTCTAAGGTTTCAACAACCGTAGTTCCTTTTATGGCCATCATCTATATTTTGGGAACTCTTACAGTTATTTTCTTTAATATTGGGAAAATCCCTGCCACAATCGCTTTAGTCTTTACCTCAGCTTTTAGTCCCCTTGCTGCGGTAGGTGGATTTGCTGGTGCTAGCGTTCGGATGGCTATTCAAAATGGTGTGGCGCGTGGTGTCTTCTCAAACGAATCTGGTCTGGGTTCTGCTCCTATTGCAGCTGCAGCTGCCAAGACAAATGAACCAGTAGAGCAAGGTTTGATTTCCATGACAGGGACTTTTATTGACACCCTCATTATCTGTACTCTGACTGGTTTAACCATCTTGGTAACTGGTGTTTGGAGTGGTGACTTGAATGGAGTGGCTTTGACTCAGTCAGCCTTCTCAACAGTCTTTTCACACTTTGGACCTGCCCTCTTGACCATCTTCCTTGTACTCTTTGCCTTTACAACGATTCTAGGTTGGAACTATTACGGAGAACGTTGTTTCGAGTTCCTCTTTGGGGTTCGCTTTATCTGGCTCTACCGTGTAGTCTTTGTGCTCATGGTCTTGCTGGGAGGATTTATCGAGTTGGATATGGTTTGGATTATCGCAGATATCGTCAATGCTTTGATGGCTCTGCCAAACTTGATTGCCCTCTTGGTCTTGTCGCCAGTCGTTATTGCTGAAACTAAAAAGTATTTTGATAAATAATGGAATCACACAGCTCGTGTGATTTTTTTGCCTATAAATGATTTTTATCAAGCTGATATATAATATATATTATGCAAGTGATTGGAAGTGTGATAAACTAATATTCAATGAAAATCAAAGAGCAAACTAGGAAGCTAGCTGCAAGCTGTACTTGAGTACGGTAAGGCGACGCTGACGCGGTTTGAATTTGATTTTCGAAGAGTATAATATACAACGAAAATCTTATGAGAGGAATAAACCTTTATCTTAAATAAACTTAGGAATCAGGATTTTATAAGATTTTCCAATAATATTAGTGTCAATAACAAGAAAAGAGGTATCTTATGACAACATTTACAATCCATACAGTAGAATCAGCACCAGCAGAAGTGAAAGAAGTTCTTGAGACAGTAGAAAAAGACAACAATGGCTATATTCCCAACCTAATCGGTCTCTTGGCCAATGCACCGACTGCTTTAGAAGCCTACCGAACCGTCGCATCTATCAACCGTCGCAACAGCCTGACACCCGTTGAGCGTGAAGTGGTGCAAATCACGGCAGCCGTGACAAATGGTTGTGCCTTCTGCGTCGCAGGTCATACAGCTTTTTCCATCAAACAAATCCAGATGAATGATGACTTGATTCAAGCTCTTCGCAATCGTACTCCAATTGAAACAGATCCTAAATTGGACACTCTGGCTAAGTTTACCTTGGCAGTTATCAATACCAAGGGTCGTGTAGGAGATGAAGCCTTAGCTGAGTTTTTAGAAGTTGGCTACACCCAACAAAATGCCTTGGATGTAGTTCTCGGTGTCAGCCTAGCAAGCCTCTGTAACTATGCCAACAACCTAGCCAATACCCCAATTAACCCAGAATTGCAACCTTATGCTTAATTCATATCTGAGTAAAATGAAGTCTGAAATAATCGGACTTCGTTTTTTAATCCCTCATTTAAGCGCTTTTATGATATACTGAAACTAACATGATTATTGGAGGTTAGGATGAAAAAACTCCCCTTAGTATTTTCTGGTTGTTTGCTAGGTTTGGCAGGAGCTGGAAATCTTATTTTAGATACGTTGCCGATTCTATCCCATCTGTTGAGTCTGACAGGTTTGATTTTGTGGATGTATTTTCTGATTCTACATCTCTTTAATTGGAAGGAAACTAAGAAAGAATTGACCAAGCCCCCTCTTTTGTCAGGGATGGCGACCTTACCCATGGCTGGGATGATTTTATCGACCTATGTCTTTCGCGTCTTCCCTCATCTTCCTTTGGTTGCGCAAGGGCTCTGGTGGTTTTCATTTCTCTTGGATTTGGCCTTGATTGCTGGTTTCACCATCAAGTTTGCTTGTCCGGGCCGGAGGGTTCAGGCAACTCCAAGCTGGACTGTTCTCTATGTGGGGATAGCAGTGGCAGCCTTGACTTATCCTCTGGTAGGCATCATCGAGATTGCCTATGCAACCTTGAGTTTTGGTTTTCTTCTTACCTTCTATCTCTATCCCCTTATTTATAGCGATTTAAAGAAACAACCACTCCCCGTAGCCTTGCTTGGACAAGAAGGAATCTACTGTGCTCCTTTCTCTCTACTCTTGGCTTCCCTAGTTCGAGTTGGAGGATCCAGCCTACCGACTTGGGTCTTGATTGTCATGATCTTGGCTTCCCAATCCTTCTTTTTCTTTGTTTTGAGTCGCTTGCCCAACATTTTAAAACAAGGCTTTCAACCAGCCTTTTCAGCCCTCACCTTCCCAACCATTATCACAGCTACTTCGCTTAAGATGGCTCAGGGAATCTTGAAACTTCCATTTTTGGATTATTTGGTAGTGGCTGAAACTGATATTTGCCTAATTATTTTGCTCTTTGTATTAGGCGCTTATCTGAATTGGTTACGAAAAAAGGTCTAGCTAGAAATAGCTAAACCTTATTTTTTATGGTTTGATAACTTCAGCTCCACCCATGTATGGACGAAGAACTTCTGGGATGGTCACAGATCCATCTTCATTTTGATAGTTTTCAAGAATAGCAGCTACTGTACGTCCAACTGCAAGTCCAGAACCGTTCAAGGTGTGAAGCAATTTCACCTTGCCATCTGCTTCATCGCGATAACGGATTTGGGCACGACGGGCTTGGAAATCTTCTGTGTTTGAACAACTTGAGATTTCACGGTAATTGTTTTGCGCTGGAATCCAAACTTCCAAGTCGTAAGTTTTCGCAGCTGAGAAGCCCATATCTCCAGTAGAGAGCGCAACGACACGGTATGGAAGGTTGAGTTTTTGAAGAATGTTTTCAGCGTTGGCTGTCATTTTTTCCAATTCTTCATAAGATTCTTCTGGTTTGGCAAATTTGACCATTTCAACCTTGTGGAATTGGTGCAAACGGATCAAGCCACGTGTATCACGACCAGCAGAACCAGCCTCAGAACGGAATGATGGGCTCATAGCAGTGAAGTAGATTGGCAGGTCTTTACCATCAAGGATTTCATCACGGTAGTAGTTTGTTAGAGGAACTTCAGCTGTAGGAATAAGGACATAATTGCTGTCACTGAGTTCAAAAGTATCTTCCTTGAATTTTGGATATTGACCAGTACCAAACATAGAGTCATGGTTAACCATATAAGGTGTGATGACTTCAGTATAGCCTTCTTTTCCATGTTCATCCAACATAAAGTTGTAGATAGCACGTTCCAAACGAGCACCGAGGCCTTTATAGAAGAGGAAGCGAGCGCCTGTTACCTTACCACCGCGTTCCCAATCAAGGATACCAAGCTCTTCACCAAGATCCCAGTGAGCTTTTGGCTCAAAGTCAAACTCGCGTGGAGTCCCCCAACGGCGAACTTCCACATTGTCGTCTTCGTCCGCCCCAACAGGAACGCTGTCAGCTGGGATATTTGGAAGAGTAGTGGTAAATTCTGTCAATTTAGCATCGATTGCTGCCAATTCAGCATCCAAGGCTTTGACCTCAGCAGATAGAGTTTGCATGGCAGCAATCTTGTCATCTGCATTTTCCTTGTTACGTTTGGCTTGGGCAATCTCAGCAGAAACTGTGTTACGTTCTGCCTTGAGAGTTTCAACCTTGACCAAGATGTCACGACGCTTAGCATCGATTTCTTTCATCTCATTCAAGACAGCAGCATCTACACCACGTGTAGCCAATTTTTCTGCGACAGCATCAAAGTCTGTACGAATACGTTTGATATCTAACATAAGAACTCCTTTATGAAAAAAGCACACCTGACAAAGCGTTGGAGTGGCAGGGCCACGGTTCCATCCAACTTCACAGGTGTGCACTTGATTGTGTATGTAATTGTTACTAACGGTAGAATTTCACCTATCCCTCCTATCTGCTCGCAGCATCCGCAGACTTTCTGAAAGAAGAAGATAACCTACTTATCCGTTGCTATGATTATACTAAAGTTTCTACTTTTTTGCAAATAGATTTTTAAATTTTTGGCTAATTGTCTGAATCAGGGTAGGAAGTTTGACGACCTTGTCATTTCCCAGCTTTTCGCGTGCAATTTTGAGAATAGCACCTGAGTCTTTTGAAGCAAAAAGGAATTTTCCTTTGTCTGTAAAGACTTCGAAGTGGCGACTGATTTTTCGTCCAGTGACATTGGCTCCAATCTGATTGATATGGCTCCAAGGAATCTGGATAAATTGCTCGACATTGACGTCTGGGTAAAATTCTAAGGCCTGATCTCCGACAAGGAATTTCCCAACTTTTCCAGCAATAGAGAGGTAGGAAGTGCCTGTCGTGTTGAGAAGCACTGTTTTATTAAGTGATTGGGCCATGCTTAGTCTTCCTTACTTTCTCCAAAAAAGGCATTGTAGAGGGCTTTGATTGCTGCTTTTTCTTGGTCTTTATTGACAACAAACATGATAGAAACTTCACTAGAACCTTGAGACATCATCTGGATGTTGATCTTGTTTTCAGATAAAGCGCGTGTCGCAGTAGCAGTTACTCCGATATGGCTCTTCATTTTTTCTCCAACAATCATAATGATAGAAAGGTCGTGTTCGATTTCTGCATGGTCTACTTCAGCCTTTTGAACCAACTGACGAAGGATTTCTTCTTCCTTTATAGGAGTTAGTTCGCGAGAACGGAGGATGATTGAAAGATCGTCGATACCTGTTGGCATATGTTCCCAACCGATGTTAAGATCTTCAAGGATTTGCAGGACCTTGCGACCAAATCCAACCTCACGGTTCATGAGGTATTTAGACATATTAATGCTGACAAAACCTGAATCACCAGCAATTCCCACAACTGGAAATTCATCACTACTGTGTTTTAGAACGATACGAGTACCTGGATGGTCAGGGTTGTTGGTATTTTTGATAACAAGGGGGATTTTTCCACGGTAGGCAGGTAGAAGGGCTTCGTCATGAAGGACTGAGAACCCTGCATAGGCCAATTCACGCATTTCACGGTAGGTCAACTCAGGGATCGAGTGTGGTTGGTGAATAATACCAGGGTGGGCTGCAAAGATACCATCAACATCCGTAAAGTTTTCATAGAGGTCAGCCTTAACCCCTGCAGCAATGATAGAACCTGTAATATCAGAGCCTCCACGTGAGAAGGTACAGATTTGATTTTCCTTAGTAACTCCAAAGAAACCAGGAATAACAAGGACTTCATTTGCATTTGTTAATTCTTCAATCTTGTCGTAACTTGATGGAATGATGCGAGCGTGACCAGGCTCACTTGTGACCACAATCCCAGCTTCTCTAGGGTGCACATAGCGTGCATCGATCCCATTTTGATTAAAGTAGGCAGCAATCAATTTAGCATTGTTATTTTCACCCGCTGCTAGGAAGGTATCGTAGAGAAATTCATTTTCTTCGATAGGCAGAGTGGCCAAGGCACGAATGCTTTTAGAAATTTTTTCTAGAATAGCTGGCTTTAGTCCCAATTCGCTAACCATAGCAGCATAGCGGTCGATAATCCAGCTTTGACTCTTGCTAATATCGTTACCAGCAACATAGTCGCGGTAGTATTTAATCAAGGCATCCGTAACCTTAGTATCTTCAGCATTGCGTTTACCAGGCGCAGAAACGACTACAAAACGACGCTCTGAATCGCTTTTGACGATGTTTAAAACTTTTTCTAATTGACTAGCAGAGGCAAGAGAGCTACCTCCAAATTTAACAACCTTCATAAGAACTCCTAAAGTAAGTATTTTATACGATTATAGCAGAAAGAAAGCCTTTTTTCAATGAAGAAAATAAGATGCTTTCTAGGATAAAGCGATTCTTTATAATCGGCTGAGACACTTTCAGTTGATTTTTTCTTGCTTTCTGATTGTAAAAAAGATATACTTTGAAAATAAAATAATTTAAACTGCTTATAAAATAAAAAGGAGTCCAGATGGAATACATTATTTATCAGCTTGAAGAGGATTTGGCAATCCTTACCTTGAATCGTCCTGAGGTCGCGAATGGTTTTCATATTCCTATGTGTGAGGAGATTTTAGAAGCTCTGACTTTGGCAGAAGAGGATCCGGCTGTGCATTTTGTCTTAATCAATGCGAATGGCAAAATCTTCTCTGTTGGGGGAGATTTAGTAGAGATGAAGCGGGCAGTGGATGAGGATGATATTCCATCATTGACGAAAATCGCAGAATTGGTCAATACTATTTCTTATAAAATCAAGCAAATTGCAAAGCCTGTTTTGATGGAGGTTGATGGGGCAGTTGCAGGTGCCGCAGCAAATATGGCTGTTGCGGCAGATTTCTGTCTGGCAACGGATAAGGCTAAATTTATCCAAGCTTTTGTTGGAGTTGGTTTGGCTCCAGATGCAGGTGGGATTCATCTCTTGAGTCGTAGTATTGGTGTGACGCGTGCTGTTCAATTAGCTATGACAGGAGAAGCTTTAACAGCAGACAAAGCTTTAGAATGGGGACTAGTTTACCGCGTCTGTGAAGCTGATAAGTTAGAAAAAACCAGAGAACAGCTTCTTAAAAAATTAAGACGTGGTTCAAGTAATTCCTATGCTGCCATTAAGAAGTTGGTTTGGGAGAGCCAATTTAAAGACTGGCAGGATTATGCTGCTTTAGAACTGAACCTACAGGAATCCTTAGCTCAAACAGAGGATTTCAAAGAGGGAGTTCGGGCTCATTCGGAAAGAAGACGGCCTAAATTTACAGGAAAATAAAAAAATACTTGCATCATTCTTTGAACTTTGATATAATTCTCTTGTCAAATGTTTTGATTGTAAAAGTTTTTTTGAGAAGGAGGGAAAGAAAGATTGGACTACCAACGAATTAATGAATATTTAACATCTATATTTAACAATGTCCTTGTCATTGAGGAAGTGAACTTGAGAGGTAGTCGTTTCAAGGATATCTCCATCAAAGAAATGCATACGATTGATGTGATTGGGAAATTCCCAGACGTGACACCAAGTCAAGTGTCAAAAGAGCTGATGGTGACTCTTGGGACAGTTACGACTAGTTTGAATAATCTCGAACGCAAGGGTTATATTGAACGCATTCGCTCAGAGCAGGATCGTCGTGTGGTTCATCTACATTTGACAAAGAAGGGGCGCTTGGTTCATAGGCTGCATAAACGCTTCCACAAGGCCATGGTTGAAAAAATCATTGATGGTATGAGTAAGGAAGAAATTGATGTTATGAGCAAAGGTTTGACCAATCTTTATCAATTTTTGGAGGATTTGAAATAATGGCTTTTGCAAAAATAAGCCAGGTTGCTCATTATGTGCCAGAGCAAGTGGTTACAAATCACGACTTGGCTCAGATTATGGATACCAATGATGAGTGGATTTCAAGTCGGACGGGAATACGACAAAGGCATATTTCAAGAACAGAATCTACCAGTGATTTGGCTACAGAGGTTGCTAAGAAACTAATGGTAAAAGCTGGAATCACAGGTGAGGAGTTGGATTTTATCATTCTAGCTACCATTACTCCAGATTCGATGATGCCCTCTACAGCTGCTCGTGTCCAAGCTAATATTGGTGCTAATAAGGCCTTTGCTTTTGACCTAACAGCTGCTTGTAGTGGATTTGTATTTGCTCTTTCAACTGCTGAAAAGTTTATCGCTTCTGGTCGCTTTCAAAAAGGCTTGGTGATCGGTAGTGAAACCCTCTCTAAAGCAGTCGATTGGTCGGATCGATCAACAGCTGTTTTGTTTGGAGATGGTGCTGGTGGCGTCTTGTTAGAAGCTAGCGATAAGCAACATTTCCTAGCGGAGAGTCTCAATAGCGATGGTTCACGAAGCGAGTGTCTAACTTATGGACATTCAGGCTTGCATTCTCCGTTTTCAGATCAAGAAAATGCAGATTCATTTTTGAAGATGGATGGGCGCGCAGTCTTTGATTTTGCCATTCGAGATGTAGCCAAGTCTATCAAACAGACTATTGAAGAATCTCCTGTAGAGGCGACAGACTTGGATTATCTGCTACTGCATCAGGCTAATATCCGTATTTTGGATAAGATGGCTAGAAAAATTGGTGTTGACCGAGACAAACTTCCAGCTAATATGATGGAATATGGCAATACCAGTGCAGCCAGTATCCCGATTTTACTTTCAGAGTGTGTAGAACAAGGCCTCATCCGTTTAGATGGTAGCCAGACTGTTCTGCTATCAGGCTTCGGTGGAGGCTTGACCTGGGGCACACTCATTCTTACAATTTAGGTAATCATGTGGTGAACACATTGTTATAAAAAACTATTTATTTTAAAGGAGTCCTATCATGGCAGTATTTGAAAAAGTACAAGAAATTATCGTTGAAGAACTTGGAAAAGACGCATCAGAAGTAACACTTGAATCAACTTTTGATGATTTGGACGCAGATTCATTGGACTTGTTCCAAGTAATCTCAGAAATCGAAGATGCTTTTGATATCCAAATCGAAGCAGAAGATGACTTGAAAACAGTTGGTGACTTGGTTGCCTACGTTGAAGAGCAAACAAAATAATACTCAATGAAAATCAAAGAGCAAACTAGGAAGCTAGCCGCAGGCTGTACTTGAGTACGGCAAGGTGACGCTGACGTGGTTTGAATTTGATTTTCGAAGAGTATAAGCAGAATATAAGATAGAAGGAGTAGGGGAACCCGCTCCCTCTTGTTTAGGCAATAGTTTGATTGTCAAATTATGACGGTATCGAACTATTACGTAAGCAAGAAACGATGGAGGCACTATGAAAACGCGTATTACAGAATTATTGAACATTGATTATCCTATTTTCCAAGGAGGAATGGCCTGGGTTGCTGATGGTGATTTGGCAGGAGCTGTTTCCAAGGCTGGAGGACTAGGCATTATCGGTGGTGGGAATGCACCGAAAGAAGTCGTCAAGGCCAATATTGACAAGATCAAATCGTTGACGGATAAACCCTTCGGTGTCAACATCATGCTCTTGTCTCCCTTTGTGGAAGACATTGTAGACCTCGTTATCGAGGAAGGTGTTAAGGTAGTGACAACAGGCGCAGGAAATCCTGGAAAATACATGGAACGCTTCCATGAAGCTGGGATCACGGTTATTCCAGTTGTACCAAGCGTTGCCCTAGCTAAACGAATGGAAAAAATTGGTGCGGACGCTGTTATCGCAGAAGGAATGGAAGCTGGGGGGCATATCGGTAAATTAACAACCATGACCTTGGTGCGTCAAGTGGCGGCAGCTGTATCTATTCCTGTTATTGCGGCAGGAGGGATTGCGGATGGTGAAGGTGCTGCGGCTGGCTTTATGCTAGGTGCAGAGGCTGTTCAGGTTGGAACTCGTTTTGTCGTTGCAAAAGAGTCTAATGCCCATCCAAATTACAAGGCCAAGATTTTAAAAGCTAGAGATATTGATACTACGATTTCAGCTCAACACTTTGGACATGCTGTTCGTGCAATTAAAAATCAGTTGACTCGTGATTTTGAAAAAGCTGAAAAAGATGCCTTTAAACAAGAAAATCCTGATTTAGAAATTTTTGAACAAATGGGAGCAGGTGCCCTAGCCAAAGCAGTTGTTCACGGTGATGTGGATGGTGGATCTGTTATGGCAGGTCAAATCGCAGGCCTTATTTCCAAAGAAGAAACCGTTGAAGAAATCCTAAAAGATTTGTACTATGGAGCAGCTAAGAAAATTCAAGAAGAAGCCTCTCGTTGGGCAGGAGTTGTAAGAAATGACTAAAACAGCCTTTTTATTTGCTGGTCAAGGTGCCCAGTATCTAGGGATGGGACGGGATCTCTATGATCAGTATCCGATTGTCAAAGAAACGATTGATCAAGCCAGTCAGGTTCTTGGTTATGATTTGCGTCATCTCATCGATACAGAAGAAGAAAAACTCAATCAGACCCGCTATACGCAACCAGCTATTCTAGCGACTTCGGTTGCTATCTACCGTTTATTGCAAGAAAAGGGCTATCAGCCTGATATGGTTGCTGGTTTGTCCCTTGGAGAATATTCTGCCTTGGTGGCCAGTGGCGCCTTGGATTTTGAAGATGCGGTATCCTTGGTCGCTAAGCGTGGAGCATTCATGGAAGAAGCGGCTCCTGCTGGCTCTGGCAAGATGGTGGCTGTTCTCAATACACCAGTAGAGGTCATTGAAGAAGCCTGTCAAAAAGCTTCTGAACTTGGAGTGGTTACCCCAGCCAACTATAATACACCTGCACAAATTGTGATTGGTGGAGAAGTGGTTGCAGTTGACCGAGCTGTTGAACTCTTGCAGGAAGCAGGAGCTAAACGCTTGATTCCTCTCAAGGTTTCAGGTCCCTTTCATACCGCTCTCCTTGAGCCTGCTAGTCAGAAACTAGCTGAAACTCTAGCTCAGGTAAGTTTTTCAGATTTCACTTGTCTCCTAGTCGGCAATACAGAAGCTACAGTTATGAAAAAAGAAGACATTGCTCAACTCTTGACGCGTCAGGTCAAGGAACCAGTTCGTTTTTATGAAAGTATTGCAGTTATGCAAGAAGCAGGAGTAACCAACTTTATCGAGATTGGACCGGGGAAAGTCTTGTCAGGCTTTGTCAAAAAAATTGATAAAACGGCTAAACTAGCTAATGTTGAAGATCAGGCGAGTTTGGAAGCCTTGCTAGAAAACGAGTAATCCCTTCTCCCACAAATATAAGAGGAAACAGGAGAAAAGAATGCAACTAAAAAATAAAAATATCTTTATTACAGGTTCGAGTCGTGGGATTGGTCTTGCCATTGCCCACAAGTTTGCTCAAGCAGGAGCCAACATTGTCTTAAACAGTCGTGGTGCAATTTCAGAAGAATTGCTCGCTGAGTTTTCAGACTACGGTGTCAAGGTGGTTCCCATTTCAGGAGATGTATCAGATTTTGCAGACGCTAAGCGTATGGTTGAGCAAGCTATTGCAGAGCTGGGTTCAGTAGACGTTTTGATCAACAATGCAGGAATTACCCAAGATACCCTGATGCTCAAGATGACAGAAGCAGATTTTGAAAAAGTTCTCAAGGTTAACCTGACTGGCGCTTTTAACATGACACAATCAGTCTTGAAACCGATGATGAAAGCCAGAGAAGGTGCTATCATTAATATGTCTAGTGTTGTTGGTTTGATGGGAAATATCGGTCAAGCTAACTATGCAGCTTCTAAGGCTGGTTTGATTGGTTTTACCAAGTCTGTGGCTCGTGAAGTGGCCAATCGCAATATCAGGGTTAATGCTATCGCACCTGGAATGATTGAGTCCGATATGACAGCTGTCCTATCAGACAAGGTGAAAGATGCCATGCTAGCGCAAATTCCTATGAAAGAATTTGGGCAGGCAGAGCAGGTTGCAGATTTGACAGTATTTTTAGCAGGCCAAGATTATCTAACTGGTCAAGTGGTTGCCATTGATGGTGGCTTAAGTATGTAGCAGAAGCTAGAGGTAAAAAAGATGAAACTAAATCGCGTAGTAGTAACAGGTTATGGAGTAACATCTCCAATCGGAAATACACCAGAAGAATTTTGGAATAGTTTGACAACTGGAAAAATCGGAATTGGTCAAATTACGAAATTTGATCATAGTGACTTTGATGTGCATAATGCAGCAGAAATCCAAGATTTTCCTTTTGATAAATACTTTGTTAAGAAAGATACCAATCGTTTTGATAACTACTCTTTGTATGCCTTGTACGCAGCCCAAGAAGCTGTCAATCACGCTAATCTCGATGTAGAGACTCTTGATAAAGATCGTTTTGGTGTTATTGTGGCCTCTGGTATTGGTGGAATCAAAGAAATTGAGGATCAAGTGCTTCGCCTAAATGACAAAGGACCAAAACGTGTGAAACCATTGACCCTTCCAAAAGCCTTGCCAAATATGGCTTCAGGAAATGTTGCTATGCGTTTTGGAGCAAACGGTGTTTGTAAATCCATCAATACTGCCTGCGCTTCATCAAATGACGCGATTGGTGATGCCTTCCGCTCAATTAAATTTGGTTTCCAAGACATTATGTTGGTAGGTGGTTCAGAAGCCTCTATCACACCTTTTGCTATTGCTGGTTTTCAAGCCCTAACTGCTCTCTCAACTACAGAGGATCCAACTCGTGCTTCTATCCCATTTGATAAGGATCGCAATGGGTTTGTTATGGGTGAAGGTTCAGGGATGTTGGTTCTTGAAAGCCTTGAACACGCTGAAAAACGTGGGGCTACTATCCTTGCTGAAGTGGTTGGTTACGGAAATACCTGTGATGCCTACCATATGACTTCTCCTCATCCAGAAGGTCAAGGAGCTATCAAGGCCATCAAACTAGCCTTGGAAGAAGCTGAGATTTCTCCAGAGCAAGTAGCCTATGTCAATGCTCACGGAACGTCAACTCCTGCTAATGAAAAAGGAGAAAGTGGTGCGATCGTGGCTGTTCTTGGTAAGGAAGTACCTGTATCATCAACCAAATCATTCACAGGACATTTGCTGGGTGCTGCAGGTGCAGTAGAAGCTATCGTCACAATCGAAGCTATGCGTCATAACTTTGTACCAATGACAGCTGGCACAAGCGAAGTATCAGAGTATATTGAAGCCAATGTCGTTTATGGACAAGGCTTGGAGCAAGAAATTCCATACGCTATTTCAAATACTTTTGGTTTTGGTGGCCACAATGCAGTTCTTGCTTTCAAACGTTGGGAGAATAAATAAGTATGAATTTAAACGATATTAAAGACTTGATGGCCCAATTTGACCAGTCAAGTTTGAGAGAATTTTCTTATAAAAATGGGACGGATGAGTTGCAGTTCAGCAAGAATGAAGCGAGACTGGTGTCTGAAGGTGCATCTCAAGTCGCTCCAGCGCCTGTTCTAGCAACACCAAGTCCAGTAGCTCCTTCATCTGCTCCAGCAGAAACTGTAGCAGAAGAGGTTCCAGCTCCAGCTGAAGTAAGTGTGGCTGCTGAGGGAGATCTTGTAGAGAGCCCACTTGTTGGGGTGGCTTACTTGGCTGCTGGTCCAGATAAACCTTCCTTCGTTTCAGTTGGTGATAGTGTCAAAAAAGGTCAAACATTGTTGATCATCGAAGCTATGAAAGTCATGAATGAAATCCCAGCTCCTAAGGATGGTGTGGTAACGGAAATTCTCGTTTCTAACGAAGAAATGGTTGAGTTTGGTAAAGGATTGGTACGTATCAAATGATCGATATTCAAGGAATCAAAGAAGCCCTTCCCCACCGTTATCCTATGCTCCTAGTGGACCGTGTCTTGGAAGTGAGCGAGGATACCATCGTTGCCATCAAAAATGTGACCATCAATGAGCCTTTCTTTAACGGTCATTTTCCTCAATACCCAGTTATGCCAGGTGTTCTGATCATGGAAGCCTTGGCGCAAACAGCTGGTGTCTTGGAGTTGTCAAAACCTGAAAATAAAGGAAAACTGGTCTTTTACGCTGGTATGGATAAGGTTAAGTTCAAGAAGCAAGTTGTACCAGGCGACCAATTAGTTATGACAGCGACTTTTGTAAAACGCCGTGGTACCATTGCCGTGGTTGAAGCAAAGGCTGAAGTGGATGGCAAGCTTGCAGCCAGTGGTACTCTAACCTTTGCAATTGGGAACTAAGGAGGTTCTCCATGTTTCGAAAAATTTTAATTGCCAATCGTGGTGAAATTGCGGTTCGTATCATCCGTGCGGCGCGTGAATTGGGGATTGCGACGGTAGCGGTTTATTCAACTGCTGATAAGGAAGCCCTTCATACGCTTTTGGCAGATGAAGCAGTTTGTATCGGTCCTGGCAAGGCAACAGAGTCTTATCTCAATATCAATGCGGTCCTATCAGCTGCAGTCTTGACTGAGGCAGAAGCCATTCACCCAGGTTTTGGCTTTCTCAGTGAAAATTCTAAATTTGCTACCATGTGTGAAGAGGTGGGTATTAAGTTTATCGGCCCATCTGGTCATGTCATGGATATGATGGGAGACAAAATCAATGCGCGTGCTCAGATGATTAAGGCTGGTGTGCCTGTCATTCCAGGTTCAGATGGAGAAGTGCATAACTCTGAGGAAGCCTTGATTGTTGCTGAAAAAATTGGCTATCCTGTTATGCTCAAGGCTTCAGCAGGTGGAGGTGGTAAAGGGATTCGTAAGGTTGAAAAACCAGAGGACCTCGTATCAGCTTTTGAGACCGCCTCTAGTGAAGCCAAGGCCAATTATGGCAATGGTGCCATGTACATAGAACGGGTTATCTATCCAGCTCGTCACATCGAGGTTCAAATCCTAGGAGATGAACACGGGAATGTAATCCACTTGGGGGAACGGGATTGCTCTCTTCAACGGAATAACCAAAAGGTTTTAGAAGAAAGTCCTTCGATTGCAATCGGAAAAACGCTACGTCATGAAATCGGTGCTGCTGCTGTTCGAGCTGCAGAGTCTGTTGGCTATGAGAATGCAGGAACCATTGAGTTTTTGCTTGATGAAGCAAGTAGCAATTTCTACTTCATGGAGATGAATACTCGTGTACAAGTAGAACATCCAGTAACAGAATTTGTTTCAGGTGTGGATATCGTTAAGGAACAGATTCGCATTGCGGCAGGTCAGCCTCTGTCTGTTAAGCAAGAAGATATTGTCCTACGAGGTCATGCCATCGAGTGTCGAATCAATGCAGAAAATCCAGCCTTTAACTTTGCTCCAAGTCCAGGTAAGATTACCAATCTCTATCTGCCAAGTGGTGGAGTTGGCTTGCGCGTGGATTCAGCAGTTTATCCAGGCTATACCATTCCGCCTTATTATGATAGTATGATTGCTAAAATCATCGTTCATGGTGAAAATCGTTTTGATGCCTTGATGAAAATGCAACGTGCCCTCTATGAATTAGAGATTGAAGGGGTGCAGACCAATGCTGATTTCCAGCTTGACCTCATTTCAGATCGCAATGTCATTGCTGGAGATTACGATACTTCCTTCTTGATGGAAACCTTCTTACCTAAATATCAAGAAAAAGAATAAAATGACTTCAAGAGTTTAAACCGAAAAGGGGAATCAATGGCTCTATTTAGTAAAAAAGATAAGTATATTCGAATCAATCCCAATCGTTCGGTTAGGGAAAAACCTCAAGCTAAGCCAGAGGTTCCAGATGAATTATTCTCCCAGTGTCCAGGCTGTAAGCATACCATTTATCAGAAGGATCTGGGAAGTGAACGTATCTGTCCACATTGTAGCTATACCTTTCGTATTTCTGCCCAAGAACGCTTGGCTTTGACGATTGATATGGGAACCTTCAAGGAATTGTTTACAGGGATTGAGAGCAAGGATCTCTTGCATTTCCCTGGTTATCAAAAGAAATTAGCAACTATGCGTGAAAAAACTGGTCTGGACGAAGCCGTTGTGACAGGAACAGCTCTTATTAAGGGTCAGACTGTGGCTCTTGGGATTATGGATTCCAACTTTATCATGGCTTCTATGGGTACGGTTGTAGGGGAAAAAATCACTCGTTTGTTTGAGTATGCGACTGTTGAACAGTTACCAGTTGTTCTCTTCACAGCCTCTGGTGGGGCCCGTATGCAGGAAGGAATTATGAGTCTCATGCAGATGGCCAAGATTTCTGCAGCGGTTAAACGTCATTCAAATGCTGGCCTCTTTTACCTGACTATTTTGACAGATCCAACGACTGGTGGTGTGACAGCTTCTTTCGCTATGGAAGGCGATATCATTCTGGCTGAACCACAAAGTTTGGTTGGTTTTGCTGGGCGTCGTGTCATTGAAAATACGGTTCGTGAGAGCTTGCCTGAGGGGTTCCAAAAGGCAGAATTCCTATTGGAACATGGCTTTGTGGATGCTATCGTTAAAAGAAGAGACTTGCCAGATACGATTGCAAGCCTAGTCAGATTGCATGGAGGGAGTCCTAGATGAATATTGCAAAAATAGTCAGAGAAGCGCGTGAGCAGAGTCGCTTGACAACTTTGGATTTTGCGACAGGCATTTTTGATGAATTTATCCAATTACATGGTGACCGTTCTTTTCGAGATGATGGTGCAGTTGTTGGTGGTATCGGCTGGCTTGGAGACCAAGCTGTAACAGTGGTTGGTATTCAAAAAGGCAAGAGTTTACAAGACAACCTAAAACGGAATTTTGGTCAACCGCATCCAGAAGGCTACCGCAAGGCTCTACGGTTGATGAAACAGGCTGAAAAATTTGGCCGTCCAGTTGTGACCTTTATCAATACAGCAGGTGCCTATCCTGGTGTGGGAGCGGAAGAACGTGGACAGGGAGAAGCTATTGCTCGCAATCTCATGGAAATGAGTGACCTGAAAGTTCCGATTATTGCTATCATTATCGGTGAAGGTGGTTCTGGTGGGGCTTTGGCTCTAGCCGTTGCGGACCGTGTTTGGATGCTGGAAAATTCTATTTATGCCATTCTCAGCCCAGAAGGCTTTGCTTCCATTCTATGGAAGGACGGTAGTCGTGCCATGGAAGCAGCAGAGTTGATGAAAATCACTTCGCATGAACTGTTAGAAATGGACGTAGTAGACAAGGTGATTTCTGAAGCAGGACTTTCTAGCAAAGAACTGATTAAGAGTGTCAAAAAAGAACTCCAAACGGAGCTGGCTAGACTTTCACAAAAACCGTTAGAAGCGTTGTTGGGAGAACGTTACCAACGATTTAGAAAATACTAATACTCTTCGAAAATCTCTTCAAACCACGTCAGCTTCGCCTTGCCGTANNTATCCACAACCTCAAAACCGTGTTTTGAGCAGTCTACGGCTAGCTTCCTAGTTTGCTCTTTGATTTTCATTGAGTATAGTTCTTCAGAATACGCAAAAACTAGAACTGGCAGTCAGTTCTAGTTTTTATGTGGTTCTTACTCTGTATCAAGGACGAAGTAAAAGGTGCTTGGAAGACCAAACACCTTTTCGATTATTCATTTTCTTCAGTTACAAATTGACTAAGCAATCCATTGATAAAACGGGCTGATTTTTGATCTGAAAAATTCTTGGCAAGTTCAATGGCTTCATTGACTGCTACCAGCTGAGGTGTATCAAATGATGTGATTTCAAAGATACCCAAGCGTAGTAAGTTTTTTTCGACCAAGGTTAAGCGTTCAACTGTCCAGCCTGATTTGAGGTGCTGGTTGATTTGTTTATCCAACTCTTCTTTTTGAGCTTGGATACCAGAAACCAAGTTTAGAAGAAAGGCTGGGATTTGCACATCTTCATCTTCACGGTCATGCGTGTAGGCAAAGCGACAAGCAGTTTTCATATCTGTGCCGAATTCAAGGCTCATAAGAGCTTGAAAAGCGCATTTACGAAGTTCACGTCTGGATTCTAATAGTGGACTAGTCATTGAGGAAGTCCTCGTCAAACAAATCTTTCAACTCTGGTTTCGGAGTTTTATCCGGAACGATTCCCGCAACGTGAATATTGACAACAGAAAGTTCCACATCAGCCATATTACGAACAGCGTCCTTAACAGCTTTTTGGATAGCCATAGCGACTTTAGGTACTTTCACACCGTACTCAAGATAGAGATAGATGTCAGCAGTTAGCTCTTCGTTGCTTTCTTTTAAGTAGACGCCACGACCAAGAGAGAGTTTTGATAGGGTGTCAGATACGGATTTATTTGAAAATGAGTGGACACCATCAACTTTAGCAGTTGCGATGGCAATGATTTTTTCAAGTACACGTGGAGCGATAACGATTTCGCCAAATTGTTCTTCAATTCCCATAGAATGACCTCTTTCTAGAGATTAGGCACGAGAAACGTAAGTTCCTTCTGCAGTGTTGATGATCAATTTTTGTCCAGCTTCGATGAAGTCAGGAACGTTGACAACAAGTCCAGTTTCCATAGTTGCTGGTTTACCAGAACCTGTAACAGTAGCACCTTTGATAGATGGTTGTGTTTCAGCGACTGTTAATTCAACAGTAGTTGGTACAGTGACACCGATTACTTCAGTTCCGTAGAATTGGATTTTTACATCAGAGTTTTCAAGGATGTAAAGCAATTCATTTTCAACGTTTACGACTGGGATTTCGTATTGGTCGTAAGTTTCAGTATTCATGAAGTAGGCAGTTTCATCCATTTTGTACAAGTATTGAGCTGGAACAGTCTCGATAATAGCTTGTTCGAATTTTTCTTCTGGACGGTAGCTTGTGTCAAATGTAGAACCAGTACGGACATCACGCAATTTCATACGCATGATTGTGTTCCCTTTACCTGGTTTGTGGTGGCTAGCTTCCAAAACGCGGATCAATTTTCCGTCTGCAGTTTCAAATGTCATACCAGCTTTCAATTTGCTTGCTTCAATCATGTTTTTACCTCTTTAATAAATATTATTACTCTTCATTTTACCATAAAATCTTCTGGAAATAAAGCCAAAATAGTTAATGGGAGATGGTAGGGGAGAGGAATCTGGGCAAAAACTCAATTTCAGGAGAAAATAATCTAGATTTTTCCACAATAAAACGCATAGCATCAAGTTTTTCAATACCTGATAGTATGCGTTTTTCTGATTTTAAAGACTGTTTGTAGTCTCTTTTTGCTTACTTTTCTTTCAACTTCGCCAATTCTTGGGCAAGGAGTTTAAGGGCGACTTGTGGGTTGGCTTGGCCTTTGGTTGATTTCATAAGGAATCCTGTGAAGGCCTTGTCTGCGTTACGTTTGCCTGACTTGAAGTCGGCAACGGCTGCTTCGTTATCCGCAAAGACTTGGTGGATGATTGGAATCAGGACATCTGGATCTGAGATTTGGACCATACCTGCTTTTTCCACGTATTCACGCGCACCACCACCATTTTTAGCTAGGTGGACAAAGACTTTCTTGGCAATCTTAGAAGAGATCGTGCCGTCTTCGATGATGGCAATCATTTCAACCAAGTTTTCTGGTGTCAATTCGATTTGTTCGAGAGTTTTGCCTTCAGCGTTCAAGAATTGAGCGACTTCCCCTTGGATCCAGTTAGAGACTTGCTTAGCATCGCCACCGAGAGCAACAGCTTTTTCAAAGAAGTCAGAAGTGACTTTGTTAGCAGTCAACTGGCTAGCATCGTAGTCTGACAAGCCAAGGTCAGAGACGTAGCGAGCACGGCGTTCTTTTGGAAATTCTGGTAACTCTGTACGCATTTCCTCAATCCACTCATCTGAAATTTCAAAGAGAGGTAGGTCTGGTTCTGGGAAGTAGCGGTAGTCTGCAGCACCTTCTTTGACACGCATGAGGATGGTTGCCTTGTTAGCTTCGTCGTAACGGCGTGTTTCTTGACGGATTTGACCACCTGAGCGAAGGATTTCAGCTTGACGTTGAACTTCGTATTCAAGACCTTTGCGAACGTTTGAGAAGGAGTTGAGGTTTTTCAACTCAGTTTTGGTACCGAATTTTTCTTGACCATACGGACGAAGTGAGATGTTGGCATCCACACGCATAGAACCTTCTTCCATCTTAACGTCAGAAATGCCAGCGTACTGGATAACCTCCTTGAGGGCTGTTAGGTAAGCGTAGGCTTCTTCTGGTGAACGCATATCGGCTTCAGATACAATCTCGATCAAAGGCACCCCTTGGCGGTTGAGGTCAACATAAGAGTAACCGTCTGTACCGTGGGTGTTTTTACCAGCGTCTTCTTCTAGGTGGGCACGTTCGATACCGATTTTCTTAGTCGTACCGTCTTCTAGCTCGACTTCAATCCAGCCGTTATAACCGATTGGTTCATCAAACTGGGAAATTTGGTAGGCCTTTGGATTATCAGGATAGAAGTAGTTCTTGCGGTCAAAGTGCATCTTTTTGTGGATGTCCATATTGAGGGCAAGAGCAGCTTTGATACCGGCATCGACAACACCTTTGTTGAGAACCGGAAGTACTCCTGGGAAGGACCAGTCAATCACGTTAGTGTTGGCATTTTGGTCATTTCCGAAGTGGGCAGAAGTAGGTGAGAAGATTTTTGAATTGGTGTTGAGCTCTACGTGGACTTCAAGTCCAATGACTGTTTCAAAGTTCATTAGTTGTCACCTCCAAAAATCACGGGTTGTTGTTTGTGGTAGTCTGTTGTTGCTTCAAAGGCAGCAGCAGCTTGGTAAATGGTTTCCTCAGAGTACTTAGGACCAATCAATTGTAGACCGACAGGTAGACCTTGAGAGAATCCAGCAGGAATCGAAATTCCTGGTAGACCAGCTAAGTTGACTGGGATGGTCAAGAGGTCAGCCAAGTACATGGCAACTGGGTCATGGTTGAGTGAGTCCAAGTCATAGGCAACACTAGGAGCAGTTGGACCCAAAATCAAGTCGTAATCCGCGAAGACTTTTTCGAAATCTTGGATGATGAGGGTACGGACTTGACCAGCCTTCTTGTAGTAAGCATCGTAATAACCTGATGAAAGACTGAAAGTACCTAACATGATACGACGTTTCACTTCTTCACCGAAACCTTGGCTACGGCTGTTTACATAGATTTCATCAAGGTTGGTTGCATCCTCTGCGCGGTAGCCGTAACGGATACCGTCAAAACGTTGCAAGTTTGATGAAGCTTCAGATGAAGCGATGATGTAGTAAACGGCAACTCCGTATTTAGAGTGAGGAAGGCTGACTTCTTCGACAATAGCACCAAGTTTTTCAAAGTGTTTAGCGGCATTCAGAATGGTTTCCTTAACCTCTGGGTCAATTCCTTCACCGAGGTATTCCTTAGGCAAAGCGATTTTCATACCCTTGATGTCTTGGCCGATTTTTGAAGTAAAGTCGGCGATGCGGACAGGAGCAGAAGTAGAGTCTTTGACATCTTCGCTGGCAATAGCATTGAGCAGGAGGGCATTTTCCTTAACAGTTGGCGCAAAAGGTCCAATCTGGTCTAATGAGCTACCAAAGGCAATGAGACCGAAACGAGAAACCGTTCCGTAGGTTGGTTTGAGACCAACAATCCCGTTGAAGGCAGCAGGTTGGCGGATAGAACCACCGGTATCAGAACCAAGTGACAAGCGGACTTGTCCTGAGGCTACAGCTGCGGCTGAACCACTTGAAGAACCACCAGGAACCTTGGTCTGATCCCAAGCATTTTTAGTGGCACCGTAGTGAGAAGTTTCACCTGAACCACCCATGGCAAATTCGTCCATGTTGGTTTTTCCGACAACAATCATACCTTTAGCTTTGGCATTAGCAACGGCTGTCGCATCAAAGATAGGCTCGTAGTTGTAGAGCATTTTTGAGGCAGCAGTTGTGAGAATACCGTCTGTAGAGATGTTATCCTTAACTGCAAGTGGAATTCCTGAAAGGACATTGTCAGTGTCAATTCCAGTTTCATCAATAGCTTTAGCTTGAGCAAGGGCTTGCTCCTCAGCGATGGTAACAAAAGCGTTAATAGCTGTCTCGCGAGACTTGATATCTTCAAGCGTAGCTTGTGTCAATTCTGTTGCTGAAATTTCCTTAGAAACAAGGAGATTGTGCAAGTCTTCAATGGTTTTATTGTTGAAAGTCATTAGGCATCTCCTCCATCGTCTAGGATAGCTGGTACCTTGATATAATAGTTATCTTTTTCAGGTACGTTTTTAAACAAGCGATCGCGGTCTGTTCCTTCTTCGGCCACATCAGGTCGGAGTACAGTCTTGCGGTCAGCCATAGTTGTAGTTGGTGCGACACCAGTTGTGTCAACTTCGCCTAGCAACTCAACCATGTCAACAATCTTAGACAAGGTAGTCGCAAAGGCAGCAGTTTCTTCTTCAGAGAATCTTAATTTTGAAAGATTGGCAACGTGTGTTACCTCTTCTTGCGTAATTTTCATCTTGCATCCTTTCGTGAAATGATGATTTTTAGTCTGTTCTATTTTACCATATTTTCCTATAAATAAGGGAGGGATAAGTGAAAAGAAATAGAAATTGAAAAAAATGCTAAAATCCGATATAATGGAGTGTTGAAAGGAATGGTAAAATCCAATGTAAAAATCATTCTTAGCTATCGAAACAAGAAAAATAGAGAATCAAAGAAAGAGAACTTATGAATATTCAAGAAGAAATTAAGAAACGCCGTACCTTTGCCATCATCTCCCACCCTGACGCGGGGAAAACTACTATTACTGAGCAGTTGCTCTACTTTGGGGGCGAGATTCGTGAGGCTGGTACGGTTAAAGGAAAGAAAACAGGGACTTTTGCCAAGTCTGACTGGATGGATATCGAGAAGCAACGTGGGATTTCGGTTACTTCATCTGTTATGCAGTTTGACTACGATGGCAAGCGCGTGAATATCCTCGACACACCAGGGCACGAGGACTTCTCAGAAGATACTTATCGTACCTTGATGGCGGTGGATGCTGCGGTCATGGTCGTGGATTCTGCCAAGGGTATCGAGGCCCAAACCAAGAAATTGTTTGAGGTTGTGAAACACCGTGGCATTCCAGTCTTTACCTTTATGAACAAGCTAGACCGTGACGGACGTGAGCCACTGGACCTCTTGCAAGAATTGGAAGAAGTCTTGGGAATTGCTAGCTACCCTATGAACTGGCCAATCGGGATGGGGAAAGCTTTTGAGGGTTTGTATGATCTCTATAACCAACGCCTGGAGCTCTACAAAGGGGATGAGCGTTTTGCTAGTCTAGAAGATGGGGACAAGCTTTTTGGTAGCAATCCTTTCTACGAGCAAGTCAAAGATGATATTGAACTTTTAAATGAAGCTGGAAATGAGTTTTCAGAGGAAGCTATCCTTGCTGGAGAATTGACACCTGTCTTCTTTGGTTCAGCTTTGACAAACTTTGGTGTGCAGACCTTCCTTGAGACCTTCCTCAAGTTTGCTCCAGAACCACATGGACACAAGAAAACAGATGGCGAAATTGTGGATCCTTACGACAAGGATTTCTCAGGATTTGTCTTTAAAATCCAAGCCAATATGGATCCTCGTCACCGTGACCGTATTGCCTTTGTCCGTATCGTATCGGGTGAATTTGAACGTGGCATGAGTGTCAATCTACCTCGTACTGGTAAAGGGGCTAAACTGTCGAATGTCACTCAGTTTATGGCTGAAAGTCGTGAGAATGTGACCAATGCCGTGGCAGGTGATATTATCGGGGTTTACGATACCGGTACTTATCAGGTTGGGGATACCTTGACAGTTGGGAAAAATAAATTTGAATTTGAACCCCTACCAACCTTTACCCCTGAAATTTTCATGAAAGTTTCTGCTAAGAATGTCATGAAGCAAAAATCCTTCCACAAGGGAATTGAGCAACTGGTGCAAGAGGGTGCCATTCAGCTTTATAAAAATTACCAAACAGGCGAGTACATGCTGGGAGCTGTAGGTCAACTCCAGTTTGAAGTCTTCAAACACCGTATGGAAGGCGAATACAATGCGGAAGTCGTCATGAGTCCAATGGGTAAAAAGACCGTTCGTTGGATCAAGCCTGAGGATTTGGATGAACGGATGTCATCAAGTCGCAATATCTTGGCCAAAGACCGTTTTGACCAACCAGTCTTCCTTTTTGAAAATGACTTTGCCCTCCGTTGGTTTGCGGACAAGTATCCAGACGTAGAGTTGGAAGAAAAAATGTAGATCGCCAAAGTTACTTGATTGTGTAACAATCTAAGTAACTAACGCCAAGTTTCTATGGAACTTGGCTAGGCGCTCCACTAGTAAAGTTTTACGAATAATATCGATTCGTAAAACTTTCCGTCGTAACTGGTAGTGAGTGGCCTAGCTAACTGCTTTACTAACTACGTTTGGCAACTAGAATCGATTTGCCAAACTCCGTGTCGTAATCTAACAATCGGTAACCTTTATATTGGTTGATTTAAATATTCTAATAAGAGAAGTCCAGGAATGCTCATTCTTGGGCCACAAATAAAAGAAAACTTCAGATATTCACCTTTTGTGGATTGGTCTGAAGTTTTCTTTTTTACTGTCCATATTTTTGGTAAAAATCAACTTTGACTTGGATGAAGGTTTTGGCTTCACGTAGGAGTTGAAGAAGGGTGGCGCGGGTTTCAAATTCTTCTCTTGTTTTGGGGAGACTGCGGTTGCGAAAGACTTCTAGATAGCGTTCAATTTCATCTAGTAGATCAGAAGCAGGATTGGTCTGGCTCAGTTGACCGGCAATTTTTGAAAAGAGCTGTGCTAAAATCAGACTTTCGCTGGCAGCTAGGTGACAGGTGTTGATTTGCTGGGCCATATTTCGCAGGATACGACTTTGTCGCTGTCTCATCTCAAAGTAGTGGATATGGTAATCGGTCTGGTGAAAGAGGTGATCAGAGTGATCTAGATAGACTAGTTTGAGGGCTTTTTCCAAAAGAGTGTCTAATTCTTCCACCAGCTGTGCTCGGTTGCGTCCATCCCCTCTGGATAAATAATATTTGAAGCGTAGGAGGATATCTTTTAACTTTTCTTCCACCAGCGTGTGGCAGTACTGGATTTCCTCTTCTCGTGAAGGCATGTAGAGATTGACCAGTAGGGCAAATCCTGTACCGATAGCAAAGAGAAGGAGTTCATTGACTAGAAGGTCTGGAGAGGTTGACTCTTGTACCAATAGGTGGCTAACCAAAACAGTGCTTGGTGTGATACCAATTTCCCAGCCCATCTTGTAGGCTAGAGGAACGTATAGAGCAAGATAGAGGCCAAGGCTCCAGATATGAAATCCGCTCAAGTGAAAAGCCAAAACCCCGATAACAAGAGCCAGAAGCATGGAAAAGAGCCGATTGCGGGCCAGTTTTAAGGTACTTCTACGGGTATCAGATAGGCTTAAGAGGGCGATGATTCCAGCCGAAACTGCTGAGGAAAGATTGAGAAAATAAGCAAGAAAACAGGCAAGACAGGTAGCTAAGATGAGCTTAGTCGTACGTTGGCTAATAGACATAAGAATTTCCTAATAAGTTAGAATAAAAGCGTAAAAGACAAGACCTGAGCAGGCTTGTCTTTATGAGTTATTTTTTACGGGCTGCTGCGTATTCGGCAACGGCGGTAAAGAGGACGTCTGTAGAAGAGTTGAGGGCTGTTTCACATGAGTCTTGGATGACACCAATCACAAATCCAACCCCAACAACTTGCATGGCAATATCGTTAGAAATACCGAAAAGGCTACAAGCAACTGGGATGAGAAGGAGGGAACCGCCAGCGATACCAGAAGCTCCACAGGCTGAGATAGCTGCTACTACACTAAGGACAAAGGCTGTAGCGAAGTCAACGGGGATTCCAAGGGTGTTAACGGCAGCAAGGGTCAAAACGTTAATAGTAATCGCTGCTCCAGCCATATTGATCGTAGAACCAAGTGGGATAGAAACAGAATAGGTATCTGGGTTTAGCCCAAGGTCATGGCAGAGTTTCATGTTGACAGGAATGTTAGCCGCAGAACTACGAGTGAAAAAGGCTGTCACACCGCTGACACGGAGGCAGTTCCAAACTAGAGGGTAAGGATTGCGTCTCATAAAGAAGAAGGCAATCAAAGGGTTGACCACAAGGGCAACAAAAAGCATAGTTGTTACTAATAGAACCAATAAAATACCGTAGTTGGCTAGGCTTCCGATTCCCTTGTCAGAAATGGTTTTAAAAACAAGACCAAGGATTCCAAATGGAGCCAGGTTGATGATCCATTCGACAATTTTAGAAGTCACATCAGCGATAGTTTTTAGCAATTCTTTACTATTTTTGCTGGCCTCTCTCATGGCAATCCCGAAAACAACTGCCCAAGATAGGATACCGATGTAGTTGGCAGTAATGAGGGCATTGACTGGATTGTCAACCAGTTTGAGCAAGAGGTTGCTGAGGACTTGCCCAATCCCATCTGGTGGTGCAATTTCAGTATTGGCACTATTTAGGGTGATTTCAATAGGGACGATGAAACTAGCTACAACAGCTACAAGAGCAGCGGCAAAAGTTCCTAGGATATACAAGAAAACAACAGTTTTCATATTGCTATCTTGCCCCTTTTGATGTTGGGAAAGGGCATTGGCAACGAGGGCAAAGACTAGGATAGGAGCAACAGCTTTTAGACCTCCGACGAATAAATCCCCGAGTAGCCCAATTCCTGAGAGATTAGGAAGGGTCAGTCCTAGGATTCCCCCACAAAGCATACCAATCAAGATACGCTTGACAAGGCTTGCCTTATTCCAAGCATGAATGATTCTTTTCATAATAATCTCCTTTTTATGTAGTGATTATGATTATAGTATAAATGATAGACAAAATCAAGAATTTTCTGTCTATTTTTTGAATATTTATGGAGAATGAGACTGATGAAAATATGGTATAATGAAATAAAGGAGTTTTATATGCAAAAATTTATTCAAGCTTATATTGAAAAGCTAGATGTGACAACCATTATCGAGAATATTCTAACCAAGATTATTTCTCTTTTACTGCTTTTGATTGTATTTTATATTGCTAAAAAAATGCTTCATACCATGGTGCAGAGAATTGCCAAACCTTCTCTAAAAATGTCTCATCATGATGTCGGGCGTCAAAAAACCATCTTACGTTTACTAGAAAATGTGTTTAATTATACGCTATATTTCTTTTTACTCTACTGTATTTTATCGATTTTAGGCTTACCTGTATCTAGTTTGTTGGCTGGGGCTGGGATTGCTGGGGTGGCGATTGGGATGGGAGCCCAAGGTTTTCTGTCTGATGTCATCAATGGCTTTTTCATCCTCTTTGAACGTCAACTGGATGTGGGAGATGAGGTCGTTCTGACAAATGGCCCCATTACTGTATCGGGCAAGGTGGTTAGTGTCGGTATTCGTACGACTCAGCTTCGTAGTGAGGAGCAAGCCCTTCACTTTGTCCCTAACCGAAATATCACGGTTGTTAGCAATTTCTCACGCACAGACTAGACCTGTTATTTTAAGTAATTTGTGGTACAATAGAAAGAGTTTAATAAAGGAGAAAAGATGGTTTTAGAAAAGCAGTTGGGCAATGGTTGTACCTGGATAGACCTTGATGTGGATAAGATTAAAAATATGGAAGATCTTTCTGACATCTATGGATTGGACAAGGAAACCATTGAGTATGCTCTGGATAGAAATGAACGAGCTCATATGGATTATAACCGTGAAACGGAGACGGTAACCTTTATTTATAATGTTCTTGATTTAGAAAAAGACAAAGAATATTATGAAGCGATTCCGATGACCTTTATCGTCGAAAGACAACGAATGATTACCATCAGCAACCATAAGAATGCTTATGTCATTGATCAGATGTCAGCTTATCTGGATAGCCATGAGTCGCTTTCGATTTACAAGTTTCTCTTTGCTGGTTTAGAGATTATCAGTAACGCTTATTATCCTGTCATTGAAGAGATGGATAAAAGTAAGGACGAAATTAGTGCCTTGCTACGTCAAACTACAACAAAGAAAAATCTCTTCGCCCTGTCCGACTTGGAGACAGGTATGGTTTACTTGACAGCAGCGGCAAAACAAAATCGACTCCTCTTGGAACATATCCAGGGCCATGCTCTTTATCGGAGATTTAATGATGTCGAACGAGAGCAGTTTGATGATGCCATGATTGAAGCCCATCAGTTGGTGTCTATGACAGACTTGATTTCTCAAGTCTTGCAACAACTCTCAGCTTCTTACAACAACATCCTAAACAATAACTTGAATGATAGTTTGACAATTTTGACTATTGTCTCCGTCTTACTAGCAGTACTTGCGGTTATTACAGGTTTCTTCGGAATGAATGTTCCTCTACCATTTACAGAAGAGCCAAATGCTTGGATTTATATCTTAATGGCTAGCTTGATTTTATGGGCAGCCTTATCTCAATGGCTGAAGAAAATTACTAGAAAATAAAAGAGAAGGAGCCAGAATGGCGATTGAAAATTACATGCCAGATTTTGCTGTGGAAGCAGTTTATGATTTGACAGTAGAAAGCCTGCAAAAACAAGGAATAAAAGCTGTTTTGGTGGATTTAGATAATACTCTCATTGCTTGGAATAACCCTGACGGGACTCCAGAGATGAAACGATGGTTGCATGACCTTCGTGATGCTGGTATTCGCATCATCGTAGTCTCAAATAACACTAAGAAACGCGTCCAAAGAGCAGTTGAGAAGTTTGGAATTGATTACATTTATTGGGCCTTGAAGCCCTTCACATTTGGGATTGATCGTGCCATGAAGGAATTCCACTATGAGAAAAAGGAAGTGGTCATGGTTGGCGACCAGCTCATGACCGATATTCGAGCAGCCCACCGTGCTGGCATTCGCTCGATTTTAGTCAAACCCTTGGTCCAACATGACTCGATCAAAACGCAGATTAACCGGACTCGCGAGCGCCGTGTGAAGCGAAAAATCACTGAAAAGTACGGACCGATTACATATAAAAAAGGAATTTAACTATGGAAGAAATTCTCTGTATTGGTTGTGGAGCAACCATTCAGACGACAGACAAGGCTGGTCTTGGATTTACCCCTCAGTCGGCACTTGAAAAAGGTTTGGAGACAGGCGAAGTCTATTGCCAACGCTGTTTCCGTCTCCGCCACTACAATGAAATCACGGATGTCCAGTTGACGGATGATGATTTCCTCAAGCTCTTGCACGAAGTGGGAGACAGTGATGCCTTAGTGGTCAATGTCATTGATATCTTTGACTTTAATGGCTCTGTCATCCCAGGCTTGCCACGCTTTGTATCGGGCAATGATGTCCTCTTGGTTGGAAATAAAAAAGATATCCTGCCCAAGTCTGTTAAACCAGGCAAGATTAGCCAGTGGCTCATGGAACGTGCCCACGAAGAAGGTCTTCGTCCAGTCGATGTCGTCCTAACTTCAGCACAAAACAAACATGCCATAAAGGAAGTCATTGACAAGATTGAACACTACCGTAAGGGCCGCGATGTCTATGTGGTCGGTGTGACCAACGTTGGAAAATCAACTCTTATCAATGCTATTATCCAAGAAATCACGGGTGATCAGAATGTCATCACGACTTCGCGCTTCCCAGGGACAACCTTGGACAAGATCGAGATTCCGCTTGATGATGGTTCTTATATCTACGATACGCCGGGGATTATCCACCGTCACCAGATGGCTCATTACTTAACTGCCAAAAACCTCAAGTATGTCAGCCCCAAAAAGGAAATTAAGCCTAAAACCTATCAGCTAAATCCTGAACAAACCCTGTTTTTAGGTGGTCTCGGACGCTTTGATTTCATTACGGGTGAAAAGCAAGGTTTCACTGCCTTCTTTGACAATGAATTGAAACTCCATCGTACCAAGCTTGAAGGTGCTGGTACTTTCTACGACAAGCACCTCGGAACTCTTCTGACACCACCAAATAGTAAGGAAAAAGAAGATTTTCCAAAATTAGTCCAACATGTATTTAACATCAAGGACAAGACAGACCTAGTCATCTCAGGCCTAGGCTGGATCCGCGTAACAGGCACCGCCAAAGTCGCCGTCTGGGCACCAGAAGGTGTCGCAGTCGTCACACGAAAAGCAATCATTTAAACACAGAAAGGAAAGAGTTATCTAGATTCGGGCGAGCTCTGCGAGCCTATAACGAATACTTTTCACTGTGGTGTCAGTTGGTACAAGTGATTGTACCAACTGCGGAAAATTTGAGACCTTAGGCTCAAATTTTAGTCATGAAAGTCCGAAGGACTTTGCTGACGTCCGCCACCACTTTAGAAAAGTATAAAAAGCAACTCTTTTAAGAAATTATGTCATTAACATCAAAACAACGTGCCTTCCTCAACAGTCAGGCACACACCCTTAAACCCATCATCCAAATCGGGAAAAATGGACTGAACGACCAAATCAAAACCAGCGTCCGTCAAGCTCTTGATGCTCGCGAATTGATTAAGGTAACTCTTTTGCAAAACACAGATGAAAACATCCACGAAGTGGCTGAAATCTTGGAAGAAGAAATCGGTGTGGACACAGTCCAAAAAATAGGACGCATCTTGATTTTGTATAAACAATCTAGCAAGAAAGAGAATCGCAAGATTTCTAAAAAAGTCAAAGAAATCTAAAAACCTACTCCAAATAACTGTTTTTACAGAGAAATAAAGGAGACTAGCCTATGGCAATCGAACTATTGACTCCCTTTACCAAGGTAGAGTTGGAGCCAGAAATCAAGGAGAAAAAACGCAAACAAGTTGGGATTCTAGGGGGAAATTTTAACCCTGTTCATAATGCCCATCTGATTGTTGCGGACCAAGTACGCCAGCAGTTGGGACTAGATCAAGTTCTGCTTATGCCTGAATACCAACCTCCTCACGTAGATAAAAAAGAAACCATCTCTGAGAACCATCGTATCAAGATGCTTGAATTGGCGATTGAGGGAATTGAAGGCCTAGCTATTGAAACAATCGAGCTAGAGCGTAAGGGGATTTCCTACACCTATGACACCATGAAAATCTTGACAGAGCAACATTCAGATACGGATTATTACTTCATTATCGGTGCGGATATGGTGGACTATCTGCCTAAATGGTACCGAATTGATGAACTGGTCGATCTGGTTCAGTTTGTGGGGGTTCAACGCCCACGCTACAAGGCTGGAACTTCTTACCCAGTTATCTGGGTGGATGTGCCTCTCATGGATATCTCATCCAGCATGGTGCGTGACTTCCTTGCCCAAGGTCGGAAACCCAACTTTCTCCTACCTCAGCCTGTGCTAGACTATATCGAGAAGGAGGGGCTCTACTGATGGCCTATCAAGACTATATCAACTGCTCCCGTGAGGCTTTGTTGGAAAAAATGGCAGAGCTTCTACCTGAAAACCGTTTAACCCATTGTCTAGGTGTGGAGCGTGCAGCCATAGAACTGGCCCAGCGATTTGGAGTCGATACCGAGAAAGCAGGACTAGCAGGCCTTCTTCATGACTACGCTAAGAAGCTGTCAGATCAGGAATTTCTGAATTTGATTGACCGTTATCAGCTAGACCCTGACCTCAAAAACTGGGGCAATAATGTCTGGCATGGTATGGTTGGCATCTACAAAATTCAGGAAGATTTAGATTTGCATGATTCAGAAATCCTGCGAGCTATTGAAATTCATACAGTCGGTGCTGGTCAGATGACAGATCTTGATAAGGTTATCTACGTAGCAGACTATATCGAGCATAATCGCGCCTTTCCAGGAGTAGATGTGGCACGTGAGATTGCAAGTCTATCGCTCAATAAGGCGGTGGCCTACGAAACAGCTCGTACCGTGGAGCATCTAGCTCATCAGGGATTCCCCATCTATCCCCAAACCCTTGAAACCTATAACGCCTTTGTGCACTCTTTGAAAGAGGACTAAATGAAGACGGCTTTTATAATCATTGATGTTCAGAATATTTTAGTGGAAACTGGGTTCCAGACAAAAAGTCTATTGGAAAAAATTTCTTATTTACAAAACCAGGCTAGAAGCAAGAATATTGAAATTATCTATGTTCAACATATTGAGAACTCTGAAGCTCAAACATCAGAAGATTGGCAGTTATCTGCGCTTTTAAATCGAAAACCTGATGAAAAGGTCTTTCAGAAGAAGTATAACAGTATTTTCAAAGAAACTGGCTTAAAAGAATACTTGGATAGACAGGGGATTGAAAAGTTGATTTTATGTGGTATGCAGACAGAATATTGTGTGGATACCTCTGTCAAGGTTGCCTTTGAATATGGCTATCAGCTTATTATTCCGGAAGGTGCTGTCACAACCTTTGATGGGGATGACATTCCAGCAGAAACGATTAATGAATTTTATGAGGACATTTGGGAGGAGCGCTTTGCAGATGTCCTAGATTACAAACATATTTTCTAAAAAGAGGACTAAATGAACGAAAAAGAATTACTAGAACTAGTCGTGAAAGCGGCTGATGAGAAACGTGCGGAGGATATCCTCGCACTTGATGTACAAGATTTGACCAGCGTGACAGACTACTTTGTTATCACTAGCTCAATGAATAGCCGTCAGTTGGATGCTATCGCTGACAATATCCGTGAAAAAGTAGCGGAAGCAGGATTTAAAGGCAGTCATATCGAAGGCGACGCAGCTGGAGGCTGGGTCTTGCTGGACCTTGGTGCTGTCGTTGTACATGTCTTTTCAGAAGAAATGCGTGCCCACTATAATCTCGAAAAACTATGGCATGAGGCAGATTCTGTAGACTTATCTGAAACTCTGGCCTAGAAGATGAACTCAGTTGTAGTCAACTGGGTTTCTTTGCTTATTTTAGAAGAAAATTGATAGAAAGGTAAAGAGCCTCGTGTTTGGTTGATGTTGAAACTGAACACGAGCTAAAAGCTTAGGGAAAAAGAGTAACTTTCTTTGTATCTGACGATAGGGAAGAAAGTTTCCTATGTACTATTTGCTTTTAAGGCTCTTGGTATCATGATTATGGCAACTTATGAAACTTTTGCGGCGGTCTATGATGCGGTCATGGATGACAGTTTATACGACAAATGGACTGATTTTTCTCTGCGTCATTTGCCAAAAACTAAGGAGAGAAAGAAACTCTTGGAATTGGCTTGTGGAACAGGTATCCAGTCTGTTCGCTTTTCTCAAGCTGGTTTTGATGTGACTGGGCTTGATTTGAGTGCGGATATGTTGAAGATTGCCGAGAAGAGAGCTTCTTCAGCCAAACAAAAGATTGATTTTATGGAAGGCAATATGCTGGATTTGTCTAAGGCAGGTCAATACGACTTTGTCACGTGTTACTCGGACTCAATCTGCTACATGCAGGATGAGGTGGAAGTAGGGGACGTCTTTAAGGAAGTTTATAATGCCCTCAATGAGGACGGGATCTTTATCTTTGATGTGCATTCCACCTACCAGACAGATGAAGTTTTTCCAGGCTATTCCTATCATGAAAATGCGGAAGATTTCGCCATGCTCTGGGATACCTACGAGGACGCAGCTCCTCACTCCATCGTGCATGAGCTGACTTTCTTTATCAAGGAGGCAGACGGTTCCTTTAGTCGCCACGATGAAGTGCATGAGGAGAGGACTTATGAGGTTCTGACCTATGATATTTTGCTGGAGCAGGCTGGATTTAAGTCTTTCAAACTCTATGCGGACTTTGAGGACAAGGAGCCAACAGAAACTAGCACCCGTTGGTTTTTTGTGGCACAGAAGTAGGAGAAAATGGATAAAAGTAGATTGAAAGTAGTTAGTTATAGTTTTTGTAATAAATAATGATATAATTAATTAAATCATAAATAAGAAAAGAGGATAAAAATGCTTGGTAATTTAGAGAATTTAGATGTGATTCTTCGAGAAAATTTATTGAGAATTCCAGATTATCAGAGGGGATATTCATGGAAAAATAAAGAAATACAAGATTTTTGGGAAGATATAGAATTAATTGATGAACATCGTAATCATTATGCGGGTGTTTTAACTTTTGAACAAGTAGATAATGAAATCTATAGTAATTGGAATAAAGAAAAATGGTTAATAACTGAAAGACGTATGAAACCATTTTATATCGTTGATGGACAACAGCGATTGACGACGGCTGTCATACTACTAGTCACTATTTTAGAGGTTGCTCAGGAGTATCATACTGATAAAAAATTAGATACTAATCGATCAATTGAATCTATATTTAGTGATTATATAGCGCAAGAAAAAGATGGGAATAAAACATATAAATTTTTGTATGATAATACTAGTGATAGTTTAGCTTTTTACATCAAAGAAATTTTAAAAGATGATTTTCCAGTAAATACTGATGTTATTGTGCAAGAAAATCAATATTCCAATAATTTAAAATATGCTAAAGAATTTTTTACCAATCAGTGTAAAAAATTAAGTTTTGAAAATCTTGATAAATTACTAAAGAAACTTTTATATAAAATTGTTTTTAATAAGTACATTATTGATGAGGAATTAGATATTTTTGTTACATTCGAAACAATGAATAATCGAGGAAAGCCTCTATCAAAACTGGAGTTGTTGAAGAATAGATTGATTTATTTAACAATGCTTTTACAAACTAATGATAGTGCAAAAGCTAATTTAAGAGAACAAATTAATGAGTGTTGGAAAAAATTATATAGATATTTAGGTTCGGAAGAACTCAATTATACTAATGATATTTTATTAGGAACTAATATATTTAGACGAGAATTAGATGATTCTTTTTTGGTGCAACAAATAGATTCTTATAAACCTTTGAAAAAGTATATTAGTACAAAAGAAGAAGAAGAGAGAAAGAGCCTAAATTTAAATAATAAAGTTGATTTTCTATTAGATGATTATTTTACCGCTAGTAATGTAATTAATAAAATAATCAGTATAAATGATATAAGAGGTTATATTGATGATTTAGCTAACAAAATAACATTATGGGTTTGGTTAAATAATCCTTTTCAGTTTTCATCAATTAGTTTTGAAGAGGCTAAGTTATTAAATGGAATTAAGATTTTACTCAATTCTAGAAGAAATAGTTTTATTTTTAACGCAATATTCCCCGTAGATTCACTAAAGAGAATTATTTTCTCTCTTTATGGTGATGAAAATTGTGATGAAAAAAAACGGGTAGCAATTTTACAACAATTTGAATCTGCTTTACTTATAAGATTGTTTTTGAGTAATTTAAAATATAAAGGCAATTATGATAAAATGTTATCCTTTAAAGAATTGAGTGAATTCTCTATGCAGTTGCAAGAGTTTGCTGAAAATGAAGAATTTGATTATTTGGATTATCTTAATAGGTTAAGAATAACGGTTAATAAGTTAAAACAAGCATTTATTTCTGGAAAATTCTTTGATAATACAAAAGTAGATTCGTTTTATTTTTATGAAAATAATAAACGAGTTGCAAAATATATTCTGTATAATTTAGAAGCTTATTTAATTGAAGAGGCAAAAGACCCTGAGTATGAGAAGAAAATAAGTGAACTCTTTTCTCATTTTGAAAGTGATTTTTATAATATCGAGCATATATATCCTAAAGCAGGTCGAAATACATATTGGGATCGTCAATTTGGTGATTTTAAAGACAAGGAAAAAAATAAGTTCAAACATTCCTTACCAAATTTGTTGTTGATTGGCAAAAAAAAGAATGGTTATCTTGGTGATAAATCTTATCCCGAAAAAAGAAAAAAAGGAGAGTGCTGTTATGAGTTTGGTATTTTCTCAGAGAGAACGTTGGCCAGAGACTATGAAGATTGGACTGTTGAATCTATTTATCAGAGATCTGAATATTTGAAAAAATATTTCAATAAACGTTGGGGAATTAATTTTTCAAACAATGATATTTTTGAACAATTTTTAGGGTTAAAATAATAATTATTACAATGTTCTATTGAATTGTAATAAGGAGAAAATATGACCATCACAGGTATTATCGCGGAGTTCAATCCTTTTCATAATGGCCATAAATACCTGCTGGATCAGGCAGAGGGGCTGAAAATTGTTGCCATGTCTGGGAATTTCATGCAGAGAGGCGAGCCTGCTATCGTGGATAAGTGGACTCGGGCCCAGATGGCGTTGGAAAACGGAGCGGATCTGGTAGTAGAATTGCCCTTTTTAGTCAGTGTTCAGGCGGCGGATTTTTTCGGTCAAGGGGCTGTGGATATCTTGGCGCGTTTGGGTATTGATAGTCTAGTTTTTGGTACAGAGGAAGTTCTGGACTACCAGAAAATTGCTGACTTATACACAGAGCAAGGTGTTGAGATGGAGAAATTTGTGGAAAATCTGTCTGATTCCCTTTCCTATCCCCAGAAAACCCAAGCTATGTGGAAGGAATTTGCTGGTCTTGATTTTTCAGGCAATACGCCCAACCATGTTCTTGCGCTTGCATATGTCAAAGCAGTTGCTGGACGAAACATCAAGTTGCATCCGATTCAGCGTCAGGGGGCGGGTTATCATTCTGTGGACAAGGATGTGGATTTTGCTTCGGCGACAGCCCTTCGTCAGCACCAAAGGGACAAAGATTTCTTAGAACGCTTTATGCCATCTATTGCCTTATTTGAGCAGGCCAGTAAGATGAGCTGGGATGACTATTTTCCTTTGCTCCGCTATCAAATCTTGTCAAATCCCGATCTAACCACCATCTATCAGGTCAATCAAGAAATGGCTGTGCGCATTAAAGAGGCTATTAAAACAGCCCAATCTGTGGAAGACTTGGTTGAGGTGGTTGCCACCAAACGCTACACCAAGGCGCGTGTCAGACGCCTCTTGACCTATATTTTGGTGCAAGCTAGAGAAAGTGATTTGCCAGAAGGGATTCATGTCCTTGGATTTACTGAAAAAGGCAGGCAACATCTTAAATCTCTGAAAGGGCAGGTCAGTCTAGTCAGCAGAATTGGCAAAGAACCTTGGGATGCTATGACCCAAAAGGCAGACCAGATTTACCAACTAGGAAATCCAAGTATAGCAGAGCAGAATTTTGGAAGAGTGCCGATAAGAATAGAAAAGAACTAGAATATGGATAGGATAAAAAGAACCTACTAAAAGTTGTTAGGAAATGACTTTCAGTGGGTTCTTTTCTTGTCCTTTGTTATAAAGTATTGAATATTTTATCAATTTGCTCTATTAGAAGCCTTGTTTATTCATTGAAAGCTTCCTTACCATCTATATTTATTTTATGTTTTTTACAATTTCATTAAAGGAGGATATAATTTTTCCTTGTTTCTCTTTGGGTAACTTTGTTAGGTTGTCGAAAAGTATTTCTAGGGAGTCTTCACTCTCTGAGTCATATGCTTGTCGCTTAAGGAACTCTTTTCTTTCTGTATCATATGCTTCTAGGTTAAAGAATTTTTCTACGGTAATACCTAATGCTTTGATTACCGATTCAAGAGTTTTTATCTTAAAATCATATTTCATATTTTCCATGTTTTGAATTGCCTTGATACCCAAGCCAGCTAATTCTGATAATTTCTCTTGACTTAATCTCTGTTCTTTTCGACATTCACGGATTCGAAAAGCTATATGTTTTTGTAATCTATCATGTTTCATGCTATATATCATTTTACTATCTATTTTCTTCAAAAATAAGTACAATAAACTATACAAAATAACAAAAGTATGGTAAAGTAGTACAAAAGATAATAAATAGATTGAAAACTATACAATAGGGATTTAGATATGACTGATTCGAGGTTAAAAGGTAGAGGGAAGATAGTAGTGATAGTCGTAAGTAATTCATCCACTTTGTGGTAGACAAGTAAGAGATTTGTCAGTCTTATCGACACTCGAAAATAGTGTTTTGAACTATCTGTATCTAGTTTTTTATTTAAAAGTAAAAAAGAAAGCTTTGCGCCTTCTTAAAAAATTATGGGAAATCTAATGATTGTAAATGATAAAGAAGTAAATCAGAATATCTGTTATTTGACTTCTTTGAGAATGAGTATCAAGGCATCTAAGACTCGGGAACGTTGTTCTGTTGGAAAAGTTTTTAATTCATCAACAAGTAGAGAAATTTTGGGGTCTTCTTCTTTTAACTGTATATCAAAGAATGTATCTAAATCTACTTCTAAGGCTTCCATTACTTTCTCTAGCGTTTGAATTTTTAAGTTAGTTGAAAGATTTTCTAATTTGTAGATATAATTAGTACCCAAATCAGCCATCTCTTCTAGTTGTTCTTGAGTATATCCTCTTTCTAAACGTAATAGACGGATTCTTTTAGAGATGTAATCTTGAAGATTGCTTTTGTTATTTATCATGTAGTACCTCGCTACTTACATGATACAGTCAAAATGGTACAAATTTTAGACTTTTTAAAGTTATTTTATATATAAATAACCTTTAAAGGCTGTTTTGTGATATAATAAGTTTATAAAGAAAAAAGAGGAAACAATATGAAAAAATCAACAATCGCAATGACAACAATCGCTATCGCATCCCTAGCCCACACAGTAGGCGCAGAAGAAGTTGCTTCAAAACCAGTGAATGTGGAAGCGCCAAAGGCGGAGGTTGTGGAAACCACAACTCCTGTGGTGGTGACAAAAGAAGAAGTTGCTACAAAAGAAGCAGAAGCTAAGAAAGCGGATCAAGAAGTAGCGGAAGCAAAACAGGCGGTCAAAGATGCCAAGCGTGCTACAAATGAAGCGGATTCACTTGTCAATGAGAAAACAGAAGCTGTGAAAAAAGCAGAGGATTTTGCGAAAAAGGCAAGCCCAGCAGTTATTACAGAAGCTGAGAAAGCAGTAGTTAAGGCAGAAGCAGAAGTTCCTGCAAAAGAAGAAGCTCTTAAAAATGCAGAAGCAAATGCTGAGAAAACAAGCCAAGCGGTATCTGCACAAGAAGCGGTTGTAGCAGAAAAAGAAGCTACACAAGCTACAAAAGAAAAAGCACTTACAAGTGCCACAGAAGCGGTTCAAATCGCCACAGAAGCGGTTAATGGCAAAGGCTTGGAAAAAAATGCCAAGGAAGCGCAAAAAGAAGCCGTAGAAGCCGAAAAAACAAGCAAACAAGCGCAAACAGATGCAGAAACTGCCTTAAAAAATGCAGAACAAGCAAATCAAGCTACTCAAGCGCAAATTGAAGAAACGAAGGCAGATATTGCTACAAAAACCCAAGCGGTATCGGATGCCAAAGCAGAACAAGAAAAGGCAGACAAAGCAGTAACAGACCTAACTGCTGAGTATAACCAAGCGGTATCTGCTTTGAAAGCTATTCAAAATACAAAACAAGGTACAATTACTTTAGCTCCTAAGTTTATTGAAGCTGTAAAAGCTCGTGTAGCTCTCTTGAAAGCAGTTGAAAATGGAGAATACAACGATCGTTTAGATGAAGTTCCTGTTAAGTTTAAAGAAACTCGTGCAGAAATCTTGAAAACTCAATTGGAAAATGCTCAAATCAATCATTTTGTACCTGTAGAATCTGATTCTAAAGATACTAAGAAATATGATTTGAATAATCTACCAGAAGATTTTAAACGTGATTTGACTCTCTATGCAGCAGACCTAACCAATCAAATGCGTCGTCAACTTGGTTTGTCTGATGTGAAAGTGACTGAGGATTCATTCCATTTTGCAGATAAAATTGCACGTGAATACGAAAAAGACGGTGTTACTTCTGAATTGCTAGATAGCTACCGTGCTAAGAAAAATGGTCATGGTCACTATGCTATTGGTATCAATAAGGTTGCTAAAGAGTATGGTTTGAATGATGGCATGTCTGAAACTGACCGTAAAGAGGGAGAAGGTCGAGGGCTTCAAAGTTATGAGAATTCAGTAAACTTTATTGAAACTAATCCTAAGAAGAAGTCTGAATTAGAATACTTAACTAAGTCAGAAATTCGTACTAAACTCTATGAGTCTTTGGTTATGTTTGTATCTACAGAAAATGATTATGGACATACTCGTGGTACACTTGGTTTTGAAAAAGGTGACACTACTCTTTATTACGGAGGTTTTGGTGCTAGTCAAGTAGCAGGTATGTATACTTTGCACACAGTACCAGGTATCCCAGAAACATTCATGGCTAACTCAACTTTTAGTCGTACAGAAGTGGAAAATCCATATACTAAAGCTAGAGACACAGATAGTGTTAAAAAAGCTGAGGCTTTGGTAGCTACTAAAAAAGCAGAAAAAGCCCAAGCAGAACAAACTCTTAAAACTGCTAACCAAACTGTAGCTGATGCAGAAACTACATTGCAAACTGCAAAATCAAACTTGAAAGCCCAAGAAGCTAAGTTGGTAGATACAAAAGCATTGAAACAAAATCTTCAATCTGCTACAACAACTCATAATCAAGCCGTAGTTGCGTTGTCAAATGCCAATGCCTTGGTTGCTACCTTGTCTGCTACAAAGGCAGATAAAGAAGCTAAGTTGGCAGAATTGAAAGCAACTGCACAAGAAGCAGAGAAAGAATTTAACCAAGCCAAAGCAGAAACAAAAGCAGAGAAAGCAACTCTTTCTTCTCTTCAAGAGAAAGCAGAAGAAGCTACCCAAGCGGTATCCGTTGCCAAAGAAGCACTTAAAGAAGCAGAAGCAACTGTAACAGCTTCAAAAGAATTGGTTCAAGATTTGAAAGTTGCTGCAAAAGAGCTTGAAACTCGCAAGGCAGAGTTGAAAGAAGCAGAAGAAGCGCTTGAAGAAGCAAAAGCCAACCAAGCAACTGCGCAAGAAGCACTTGAAGCAAAAGAAAAAGTAGCCAAAGAAGCGAACAAGGCTTATGCGACAGCAAAAGCAAGTTATGAAGCAGAAGAACTGAAGAAACATCCTGTAACAGAAAAGGGTATCCCTGAAGTCCGTCCAGCTCTTCCAGAGTATGTACTTCCAACAACTCCATCTGTTCCTAACGTTCCTGTTGCTCCTGTAGCTTCTGTTGTTCCAACAACTCCACGTGTTGAAGTTCCTGTTGTGAATAATAGGGGAGTGTCTGGCCAAGATAAAGCCAAAGTAGATGTAGTTGCCAAACAAAAAACGGAAACTAAGACTACAAAAGATTCTCAAGCTGGTAACTGGATTGAGTCAGCTGGTCGCTGGTGGTATCAGCACGAAGATGGTTCATACACTAGCAACGGTTGGGAACAAATCAAGGGTACATGGTATTACTTTGACAATACAGGCTGGATGCAAACTGGCTGGGTCAAAACTGGTGGCTCATGGTATTATTTGAATGAAACAGGTTCACTGGCTACAGGCTGGGTCAAAGACAATGGCACATGGTACTATCTTAAAGATAGCGGTAAAATGGCGACTGGTTGGGTAAAAGATAATAATACATGGTATTATCTTGATAGCGCTGGAGCTATGAAAACAGGCTGGTTTACAGTTTCTGGTAAATGGTACTATGTCTATAGTTCAGGAGCCTTAGCAATGAATACTACTACACCAGATGGCTATACGGTTAATGGTAACGGTGAGTGGGTATAAAGGAATACATGAAGAAGGTAAATGATGAATTTGAAGCTTTGATAGTGCCCCTTTTTAAGAGCGACTGGAACGGTATTCAGGAAACCATGAGAATCGCTCAAAATAAGGAACTTTCTGACAAAATCTTACGAGGAATGGCCCGAATTCGCGCAGGACATTAGTCTAATTTACAGAGAATACCAGAGTGAAATCTTGCTGTTGTTAGAAACAAATTTCTTGCATTCTAACGATTATTAGGAAGTCTACTGAAAGGTAGGCTTTTTCTCAAGTCTCTACTAAACTACTATTTCTAAATAACAAGTTTATTTTAGCAAATGTGTTCCAAATTCCCTAAAACATATTCTATTTTAGGTTTGTGAAAATCACTTTTTTATGGTAGAATGTAAAAGAATGTATGTCATTCGGAATAACAATAAAATGAGGTAAAAACATGGAAATCATGTCGCTTGCGATTGCTGTTTTTGCCGTCATCATTGGTTTAGTCATTGGATATGTCAGCATCTCAGCCAAGATGAAATCATCTCAGGAAGCTGCGGAGTTGATGCTTTTAAATGCTGAACAAGAAGCAACTAATTTACGTGGACAAGCTGAGCGTGAAGCAGATTTACTTGTTAATGAAGCCAAACGTGAAAGCAAGTCTCTTAAAAAAGAAGCACTATTGGAGGCCAAAGAAGAAGCCAGAAAATACCGTGAAGAAGTGGACGCTGAATTCAAATCAGAACGTCAAGAACTCAAACAAATCGAAAGTCGTTTGACAGAGAGAGCTACTAGCCTTGACCGTAAAGACGACAATTTGACGAGTAAAGAACAAACACTTGAACAAAAAGAACAAAGTATTTCTGATAGAGCGAAAAACCTTGATGCGCGTGAAGAGCAATTAGAGGAAGTCGAAAGACAAAAAGAAGCAGAGCTAGAGCGTATTGGTGCCCTGTCTCAGGCAGAAGCACGAGATATTATCTTGGCTCAGACAGAGGAAAATTTGACCAAGGAAATTGCTAGCCGTATTCGTGAAGCTGAGCAAGAGGTCAAGGAACGTTCTGACAAAATGGCCAAGGATATCCTGGTTCAAGCTATGCAACGTATCGCTGGTGAATATGTAGCGGAGTCAACAAACTCAACGGTTCATCTGCCAGATGATACTATGAAGGGACGCATTATTGGTCGTGAAGGTCGTAACATTCGCACCTTTGAAAGTTTGACAGGGGTTGATGTGATTATCGACGATACGCCAGAAGTGGTGACCTTGTCAGGATTTGACCCGATTCGTCGTGAGATTGCCCGTATGACTATGGAAATGTTGCTCAAAGATGGTCGTATCCACCCAGCTCGTATCGAAGAGTTGGTTGAGAAAAACCGTCAAGAGATTGACAATAAGATCCGTGAATATGGTGAGGCTGCTGCCTATGAGATTGGTGCACCAAACCTTCATCCAGATTTGATGAAGATTATGGGACGTTTGCAGTTCCGTACTTCTTATGGACAAAATGTTTTGCGCCATTCGATTGAGGTTGCTAAGTTGGCTGGTATCATGGCGAGCGAACTTGGTGAAAATGCGGCTCTTGCCCGTCGTGCTGGATTCCTTCATGACATCGGGAAAGCTATTGACCGCGAGGTTGAAGGTAGCCACGTTGAAATCGGTATGGAATTGGCCCGTAAGTACAAGGAACACCCAGTTGTGGTGAATACGATTGCTAGTCACCATGGAGATGTCGAAGCCGAAAGTGTCATTGCAGTGATCGTTGCTGCAGCAGACGCCTTGAGCGCGGCTCGTCCAGGTGCTCGTAGTGAGTCTCTTGAAAGCTACATCAAGCGTCTCCATGATTTGGAAGAAATTGCGAACGGCTTTGAGGGAGTGCAAACTAGCTTTGCCCTTCAAGCAGGACGTGAGATCCGTATCATGGTCAATCCAGGACAAATCAAGGACGACAAAGTCACAATTTTGGCTCACAAAGTTCGTGAGAAAATTGAAAACAATCTCGATTACCCAGGAAATATCAAGGTAACCGTGATTCGCGAGCTTCGTGCAGTAGATTATGCTAAATAAATAAGAAAGAGCAGTTGAAAAATTACTGCTTTTTTGTTACACTAGATAGAAAGACTGTAGAAGGATAGTTTGTGCAAAATGCTACTATCTGAAGGGAAATCTTATTTTATTTTTACAGACTGACTAAAAGGAGACACAATGGCAGACCGAGGCTTACTAATCGTTTTTTCTGGTCCTTCAGGGGTTGGAAAAGGAACGGTTAGAAGAGAGATTTTTGAGAGTTCTGAAAACCAATTTCAATACTCTGTATCGATGACGACACGCGCACAACGTCCTGGAGAAGTGGATGGTGTTGACTATTTCTTCCGTACTCGTGAAGAGTTTGAAGAGCTGATTCGTCAAGGACAGATGTTGGAATACGCAGAATATGTCGGCAACTACTATGGAACTCCTCTGACCTATGTCAATGAAACCTTGGACAAGGGAATCGATGTTTTCCTTGAAATTGAAGTTCAGGGCGCTCTTCAGGTCAAGAAAAAGGTTCCAGATGCTGTCTTTATCTTCCTGACACCACCAGATTTGGATGAATTGCAAGATCGTTTGGTAGGACGTGGAACAGACAGTGCAGAAGTAATTGCCCAACGAATCGAAAAAGCCAAGGAAGAAATTGCTCTTATGCGTGAGTATGATTATGCGATTGTCAACGATCAGGTGCCCCTAGCTGCTGAGCGTGTCAAACGTGTGATCGAAGCAGAGCACTTCCGTGTGGATCGTGTCATTGGTCACTATCAGGAGATGTTACCGAAATCTCCAACTACCCGATAAAATTTAGAAAATAGGTACAAGCAAATGATGTTAAAACCCTCTATTGATACCTTGCTTGACAAGGTTCCTTCAAAATATTCACTCGTAATCTTGGAAGCAAAACGTGCCCACGAATTAGAAGCAGGTGCGCCAGCAACTCAAGGTTTCAAGTCTGAAAAATCAACTCTTCGCGCTTTAGAAGAAATCGAATCAGGAAACGTTACAATTCACCCAGACCCAGAAGGAAAACGTGAAGCGGTGCGTCGCCGTATCGAAGAAGAAAAACGTCGCAAAGAAGAAGAAGAAAAGAAAATCAAAGAGCAAATCGCTAAAGAAAAAGAAGATGGTGAAAAAATTTAAGGTTGGGGGGACTCAATCTTATTTTTTCTATTGCAAGAATGTACTGACAAGGAGGAGGTGAGAAGATGGCCATAGCCAAGATTATTGTAGATGTGCCCTTGATGCAGACGGACCAGCCCTATAGTTATAGGATTCCTGAGGAATTTGAGGGAATGCTGGAAGTTGGGATGCGGGTTCATGTGCCTTTTGGTAAGGGCAATCGCCTGATTCAAGGGATTGTTCTTGGTTTGGAGTCTCAAGTGGATGAAGAAGGGGTAAGTCAAGATTTAAAAGATATTGCCGAGGTACTGGATTTTTCTCCTGTTCTCACGCAAGAACAACTCTGGCTGGCTGAGGAGTTACGTAAATCTGTCTTCTCCTACAAGATCTCCATCCTCAAGGCTATGTTACCAGGGTTTCTGAACTCCAGCTATGACAAAATTCTCTATCCTAAGGAAGGTCTGAGTCAGGAAGACCGAGATCGTCTGTTTGGTTCAGAAGATTCGCTTGCCTTTTCTTCTCTAGATTTAGGTAAGCAAGCTGAAATGATGCGTTTGACTAGAAAAGGTCTGCTTGGTCTGGAATATCAGGCGGTCGATCAAAAGAAGGTCAAGACCCAGTCTTGGTATGAGGTGAATCTTGCTCGATTAGAAGGTGTCGAGATTTCTGCGCGCGCCAAGAAAAAGTTGGAATTGAGAGATTATTTGCTGTCTCATCCTGAGAGTGCTTCCTTGGCTAGTTTGTTAGAGTCCTACTCGCGGGAGCAAGTCAACTTCTTTGTGGAACAAGGTGCTGTGATCATAGTTCAAAAGGAAGTGCAACGCTCGGCTGCTTATTTTGAAGGCATTGAAGCAAGTCAGCCTTTGGAATTGAATCCAGAGCAAAGACAGGCGCGTGATGCGGTTGTGAGTGCTATTGGTAGTCATCAGCATCCCTTCCTCCTTCAAGGAATTACAGGAAGTGGGAAGACCGAGGTTTATTTGCAGATTATCCAAGGGGCCTTGGACAAGGGCAAGACAGCTATTTTGCTGGTGCCGGAGATTTCCTTGACTCCACAGATGACGGAGCGGTTTATAGCACGTTTTGGGGACAAGGTAGCCATTCTTCATTCAGGCTTGTCCAATGGTGAAAAGTATGATGAATGGCGCAAGGTGGAACGCGGCGATGCCCAAGTTGTGGTTGGCGCCAGATCGGCCATCTTTGCTCCGCTGAAAAATCTAGGTGTTATGATTATCGATGAGGAGCATGAAGCGACTTATAAGCAGGACAGTAATCCCCGTTACCATGCCAGAGAGGTGGCCATTTTACGGGCTCAGTATAATCAAGCAGCTCTGGTGCTTGGTTCAGCAACTCCTAGTCTGGAAAGCCGGGCGCGTGCTGGTAAAGGCGTCTATCAACACTTACGTCTGACCCAGCGAGCCAATCCTCTAGCCACAATCCCTGAGGTTCAAGTAATTGACTTTCGAGACTATATCGGACAGAATGAGACGTCAAACTTTACGCCACCTTTGCTAGAAGCGATTCAGGACCGTCTGGCTAAAAAAGAGCAGGTGGTTCTCATGCTCAATCGTCGTGGTTATTCTAGCTTTGTCATGTGTCGGGAGTGTGGGACCGTGGATACTTGTCCCAACTGTGATATTTCTCTGACTCTCCATATGGATACCAAGACCATGAACTGCCATTATTGTGGCTTTTCGAAGGACATTCCTCAGATCTGTCCTAACTGTAAGAGTCGAAGTATTCGTTACTATGGGACAGGAACTCAGAAGGCTTATGACGAGCTGGCAGAACTCTTTCCGCAGGCCCGCATTTTGCGGATGGATGTGGATACGACTCGCAAGAAAGGCAGTCACCAAGCTCTTCTTGACCAGTTTGGGCGAGGAGAAGCAGATATCTTGCTAGGTACTCAGATGATTGCCAAAGGTTTGGATTTTCCCAATGTGACTTTAGTCGGAGTGCTCAATGCCGATACAGCCTTGAATCTGCCTGATTTCCGTTCTTCTGAGAGAACCTTCCAGCTCTTGACCCAGGTTGCAGGCCGGGCAGGTCGTGCCGAAAAAGCTGGGCAGGTCTTGATTCAGTCTTACAATCCTCAGCACTACGCTATTCGATTTGCAAAAGACCAGAACTACGAAGGATTTTATGCCTATGAAATGGGTATTAGACGACAACTTGGCTATCCACCTTACTATTTCACCATTGGCATTACCCTTTCTCATAAGAAGGAAGAAGAGGTGGTCAAACGTGCCTATGAAGTTATGAACATTTTGCGGTCAGGCTTGTCAGATACCAGTCACATTCTCGGGCCAACGCCAAAACCGATTGCTCGTACCCACAACCTCTATCATTACCAGATTTTAATTAAATACCGTTTAGAGGATGAGCTGGGGCCGACCCTCAATCAGGTCTTGGCCCTGACTCAAGAACGGGAAAATAGTGAGCTTCGTCTCAGTATTGACCATGAGCCACAGCAATTTTTATAAGAAGGAGAAGATATGACAAAATTAATCTTTATGGGGACACCCGACTTTTCAGCAACAGTCTTAAAAGGACTTTTGACAGATGACCGTTACGAAATTCTAGCCGTTGTGACCCAGCCAGACCGTGCTGTTGGTCGTAAAAAAGTTATCCAAGAAACACCAGTCAAGCAGGCTGCCAAGGAAGCAGGCCTTCCTATCTACCAACCTGAAAAATTATCTGGAAGTCCAGAGATGGAAGCTATTATGCAGTTAGGAGCAGATGGAATTGTGACTGCTGCTTTTGGCCAGTTTCTCCCAAGTAAACTCCTTGATAGCATGGATTTTGCAGTCAACGTTCATGCCTCTCTTCTTCCTAAACACCGTGGTGGTGCGCCTATCCATTATGCCTTGATTCAAGGGGATGAGGAAGCTGGTGTGACCATTATGGAAATGGTTAAGGAAATGGATGCAGGAGATATGATTTCTCGTCGCAGCATTCCTATCACGGATGAGGACAATGTTGGCACCTTGTTTGAGAAATTGGCGCTAGTTGGTCGTGATTTGCTTTTGGATACTTTGCCTGCCTACATTTCTGGGGAAATCAAACCTGAACCGCAGGATCCAAGTCAGGTCACTTTCTCGCCAAATATCAAGCCAGAGGAAGAAAAACTGGACTGGAACAAAAGCAATCGTCAACTTTTCAATCAGATCCGTGGAATGAACCCGTGGCCTGTTGCCCATACTTTCCTTAAGGGCGACCGCTTTAAGATTTATGAAGCTCTACCAGTAGAAGGTCAGGGAAATCCAGGTGAAATCCTCTCTATTGGCAAGAAAGAATTGATTGTTGCAACGGCAGAAGGGGCTCTATCCCTCAAGCAAGTGCAGCCAGCTGGTAAACCTAAGATGGACATTGCTTCCTTCCTCAACGGAGTTGGACGGACATTGACTGTAGGAGAACGATTTGGTGACTAAAGTAGAAACGGCTAGAAGTTTAGCCCTAGCAGTATTAGAGGATGTCTTTATCAATCAAGCATACTCAAATATCGCCTTAAATAAGCATCTTAGGGGAAGCCAACTTTCGGCAGCAGACAAGGGCTTGGTAACCGAGATGGTCTATGGAACGGTAGCTCGCAAACTCACCTTAGAATGGTATCTATCACACTTTATCGAAGACAGAGATCAGTTAGACAGCTGGCTCTACGTCCTTCTCCTCATGAGTGCCTACCAGCTCCGCTATTTGGACAAGATTCCAGATCATGCTGTGGTCAACGAAGCAGTGGAATTGGCCAAAGTCCGTAAAAAGGGCAGTGAAAAATTGGTCAATGCCGTCCTTCGTCGTATTCTGCGTGAAGGCTGGCCAGATATTGCCAGCATCAAACGAAAAAACAAGCGTGATTCCATTGCATATTCCCTTCCAGTTTGGCTAGTTGCTAAGCTCAAGGAAGAATACGGAGAGGAGCGAGCGCAGGCTATTTTTGAAAGTCTCTTGGTGCGCAACAAGGCCAGTATTCGTGTGACTGACTTAAGCCGAAAAGAGGAAATACAAGCCTTGTTGGAGGCGAATAATTCCCTTTTAGCAACCACTGGTCTGGTTAAGGAGAAAGGACATTTTGCAGGGCATAATTTGTTTGCGGATGGAGCCATTACCATTCAAGACGAGTCCAGTCAACTGGTTGCTCCGACGCTTGATTTACAAGGTGATGAGCGAGTGCTTGATGCCTGTGCGGCTCCAGGTGGGAAAACAGCCCATATAGCCTCTTATCTTACGACAGGTCAGGTTACTGCTCTGGACTTGTACGACCACAAGTTGGACTTGATTCAAGAAAATGCCCAACGTCTGGGAGTTGCAGATCGGGTTCAAAGGCAAAAATTGGATGCCAGAAAGGTACATGAGTTTTTTGGGCAGGATTCATTTGATAAGATTTTGGTGGATGCTCCCTGTTCAGGAATCGGTCTTTTGCGCCGAAAACCAGATATCAAATACAATAAAGAAACGGCAGATTTCGCGTCCTTACAGGAAATTCAGCTAGAAATATTAGGTAGTGTTTGTCAAACACTAGGCAAAGGTGGTATAATAACTTATAGTACCTGTACTATTGTCTCAGAGGAGAATTTTCAAGTCGTTGAGGCGTTTTTAGAAAGTCATCCCGAATTCGAGCAGGTAAAACTAGAACATGAATGTAAGTATATCATGAAAGATGGCTGTATTCTCATTACACCTGAACTGTATGGAAGTGATGGATTCTTTATCAGTCAATTTCGCAAGATATCGGATTAGGAAGGAACTGACACATGGAAATTTCATTATTAACAGATGTTGGTCAGAAACGAACAAATAACCAAGACTATGTCAACCACTATGTCAATAGAGCTGGACGTACCATGATTATTTTAGCTGATGGGATGGGAGGTCATCGCGCAGGGAATATTGCTAGTGAAATGGCGGTAACAGACCTAGGTATAGCTTGGGTCGATACCCAAATCGATACAGTCAATGAAGTGCGTGAATGGTTCGCCCATTACCTAGAAATTGAAAATCAAAAGATTCACCAGCTTGGTCAGGATGAAGCTTACAGAGGCATGGGAACTACTTTGGAAGTCCTTGCTATTATTGGCAATCAAGCTATCTATGCTCATATTGGTGATTCGCGTATCGGCTTGATTCGTGGGGAAGAATACCACCAATTAACGAGTGATCATTCCTTGGTCAATGAGTTGCTCAAGGCTGGTCAATTGACACCAGAAGAGGCAGAAGCTCATCCGCAAAAAAATATTATCACCCAGTCTATTGGGCAAAAAGATGAAATTCAGCCTGATTTTGGGACAGTTATCCTTGAGTCAGGTGACTATCTCTTGCTCAATAGTGACGGCTTGACCAACATGATTTCAGGCAGTGAGATTCGTGATATTGTAACCAGTGATATTCCTTTAGCAGATAAAACGGAGACACTTGTTCGTTTTGCTAACAATGCAGGAGGTTTAGACAACATTACGGTTGCCCTTGTTTCTATGAACGAGGAGGATGCAGAATGATCCAAATCGGCAAGATTTTTGCCGGACGCTATCGGATTGTCAAACAGATTGGTCGAGGAGGCATGGCGGATGTCTACCTAGCCAAAGACTTAATCTTAGATGGGGAAGAAGTGGCAGTGAAGGTTCTGAGAACCAACTACCAGACAGACCCGATAGCTGTAGCTCGTTTTCAGCGTGAAGCGAGAGCTATGGCAGATTTAGACCATCCTCATATCGTTCGGATAACAGATATTGGCGAGGAAGACGGTCAACAGTACCTAGCTATGGAGTATGTGGCTGGACTTGACCTCAAACGCTATATCAAGGAACACTATCCTCTTTCTAATGAAGAAGCCGTCCGTATAATGGGACAAATTCTCTTGGCTATGCGTTTGGCCCATACCAGAGGAATTGTTCACCGGGACTTGAAACCTCAAAACATCCTCTTGACACCAGATGGGACTGTCAAGGTTACAGACTTTGGGATTGCAGTAGCCTTTGCTGAGACGAGTCTGACTCAGACTAACTCGATGCTGGGTTCAGTTCATTATTTGTCACCAGAGCAGGCGCGTGGTTCGAAGGCGACTGTACAAAGTGATATCTATGCCATGGGGATTATTTTCTATGAGATGCTGACAGGTCATATTCCTTACGATGGGGATAGTGCAGTGACCATCGCCCTCCAGCATTTCCAAAAACCACTGCCGTCCGTTATTGCTGAAAATCCATCTGTACCTCAGGCTTTGGAAAATGTTGTTATCAAGGCAACTGCTAAGAAATTGACAGATCGCTATAAATCAGTTGCTGAAATGTATGTGGATTTGTCTAGTAGTTTGTCTTATAATCGTCGTAATGAACCAAAGCTGGTCTTTGACGATGCGACTAAGGCGGACACCAAGACTCTACCAAAAGTATCCCAGAGCACCTTGACTTCGATTCCTAAGGTTCAAGCGCAGACAGAACACAAACCAATCAAAAAACCAAGCCAGGCTGTGACAGAGGAAACTTACCACCCACAGGCACCGAAAAAACGTAGATTTAAGATGCGTTACCTGATTTTTTTGGCCAGCATTGTATTGGTGGCAGCTTCTCTTATTTGGATACTATCCAGAACTCCTGCAACCATTGCCATTCCAAATGTGGCAGGTCAGACAGTGGCGGAAGCCAAGGAAACCCTCAAAAAAGCCAATTTTGAGATTGGCGAGGAGAAGTCAGAGGCTAGTGAAAAGGTGGAAGAAGGGCGGATTATCCGTACAGATCCTGGCGCTGGAACTGGTCGAAAAGAAGGAACGAAAATCAATTTGGTTGTCTCATCAGGCAAACAATCCTTCCAAATTAGTAATTATGTCGGTCGGAAATCCTCTGATGTCATTGCGGAATTAAAAGAGAAAAAAGTTCCAGATAATTTGATTAAAATTGAGGAAGAAGAGTCGAATGAGAGTGAGGCTGGAACGGTCATGAAGCAAAGTCTACCAGAAGGTACGACCTATGACTTAAGCAAGGCAACTCAAATTGTCTTGACAGTAGCTAAAAAAGCTACGAAGATTCAATTAGGGAACTATATTGGACGGAAATCCTCTGATGTCATTGCGGAATTAAAAGAGAAAAAAGTTCCAGATAATTTGATTAAGATAGAGGAAGAAGAGTCCAGCGAAAGCGAACCAGGAACGATTATGAAACAAAGTCCAGGTGCCGGAACGACTTATGATGTGAATAAACCTACCCAAATCGTCTTGACAGTAGCTAAAAAAGTTACAAGTGTTGCCATGCCGAGCTACATTGGTTCCAGCTTGGAGTTTACTAAGAATAATTTGATTCAAATTGTTGGGATTAAGGAAGCCAATATTGAAGTTGTAGAAGTGTCGACAGCTCCCGCTGGAACTGCTGAAGGTACAGTCGTTGAACAGAGTCCTAGAGCAGGTGAAAAGGTAGACCTCAATAAGACTAGAGTCAAGATTTCAATCTACAAACCTAAAACAAGTTCAGCTACTCCTTAAAATCAGATGGATAATCAAAATGAGTAATCAATCTTTGTCATGTTTTCATGGCAAAGATTTTTTTTGAGTCCGGATTTGTGATAGAATAGAAGGAGTTGATAAAAGGAGGAACGCATGGAAGAATCAAGAGAATTAAATGCCGTCATCGATGTGATTATGTTAGCTGGAACCATTCTTCTCAAAAGTGGCTCAGAGATTCATCGTGTAGAAGATACCATGATTCGGATCGCGCATTCGCAGGGGATTGTGGATTGCAATGTTCTTGCCATGCCTGCTGCTATCTTTTTCTCCATTGAAAACACCAATATTTCGCGTATGAAGCGCGTGACCTCCTCTTCTTATAACATCGAAAAAGTCTGCGATGTCAACCAGATTTCTCGTCAACTGGTTGGGGGGCAAATTGATTTAGAGACAGCCTTCAAGCAATTGACGGCTTTGCAAGCCCAGCCCCTTCCTTATACTAAGTTGCAGGTAACTTTGGCTGCGACCTTTAGTGCTCCTTTCTTTTCAATTATGTTTAGTGGAAATATCTACGACGCACTTGGGGCAGGAGTGGCTACCTTATTTGGTTTTGCCTTTTCCCTCTATGTGGAGAAGTTTATCCGAATTCCTTTTGTAACAGCCTTTGCTGGGGCCTTTGTCTTTGGGATGATAGCCCAGTTTTGGGCTCGCTACACAGGTTTTCCTTCAACAGCAGATTTGATTATAGCTGGTGCAGTCATGCCTTTTGTACCAGGTATTGCCTTGACCAATGCGGTCCGTGATATTATGACCAACCACATAAACTCTGGTATGAGCAAGATGTTTGAATCCCTGCTCATTACCCTTGCTTTAGGGGCAGGAACTTCTGTCGCCTTGGTATTGATGAACTAATATGACACTAACAACCTTTTTATTACAAGCAGTAGCAAGTCTTCTTGCCATTATCACTTTTTTAATCGTACTCAATGTGCAACGCTCTATGCTCTTACCTGGAGGGATTTTGGGCATGGCTGTCTGGCTAATTTATCTCTTGCTCAAGGAACCGACCAATGTCATTGTAGCCACCTTCATTGCGGCCATTATCGGTTCATGTGTCAGCCAGATTTTAAGTATTCTTTATAAGACTCCTGCTGTGGTCTTTATCTTGGCCATCTTGGCACCACTGGTTCCGGGATACCTTTCTTATCGGACAACTGCCTTTTTTGTGACAGGGGACTATAATAAAGCGCTGGCAAGTGCGACCTTGGTTGTCATGCTGGCTTTGGTCATTTCCATTGGAATGGCTAGCGGAACAGTGATTCTCAGACTGTATCATTATATAAAAACACATCGAGTATCGTAGACTTTACAACTTTGCAGAAATAAAAGAATTTTCTGAAAAATGAGATAAATATAGTGACAAGGCTTTCTATGTATGCTATTCTATATATAGAAAGGAGGAAAAATCATGAAAAAATCACTATTTTCCTTATTGTCTGTAAGTCTACTGACCTTGTTGGTTATCCCAGTCATGGTGTCTAGTTCAGGCTCAGAATTTCAAAGTGGATGGCAAGAGCATCAGTTGATTGCCGAAAAGGTTAGTAAAACACTTGACAAGACATTTGATAAGGATGTCAGAGAAATTCCGACCAGTCAGTTTTATCAAGAATTTGTAGATGAGATGGGAAGGACTTACTCAGGAGATTTAATCCTCCAGGAACTGATAACTGAGAATGGGGCTTATAAAGCTACTTATATCGGTGAACTCTATAGCAACTAATCATTCTTTAAAATTATGACCAATAAGAGGCTTGATTTGGTGAATCAAGTCTTTTTTCTCTCTTTTACTACCATTTGTGATAAAATAGTACTGAACGATTTTTTACATGAATGATAAAACAGAGGTAAATATGACAATCGGTATTGATAAGATTGGTTTTGCGACCAGTCAATATGTCTTGAAGTTACAAGACTTAGCAGAAGCGAGGGGAATTGACCCTGAAAAATTAAGCAAAGGACTCTTACTCGAGGAATTGAGTATTGCGCCCTTGACTGAGGATATCGTGACCTTGGCGGCCAGTGCAAGTAACTCGATTTTAACTGAGCAAGAAAGACAAGAAATTGACATGGTCATTGTGGCGACTGAGTCAGGAATTGACCAGAGTAAGGCTGCGGCCGTCTTTGTGCATGGCTTGCTGGGTATCCAGCCCTTTGCTCGTAGTTTCGAGATTAAAGAAGCCTGCTATGGAGCGACAGCTGCCCTTCATTATGCAAAACTGCATGTGGAAAATTCTCCACAGTCCAAGGTCTTGGTCATTGCCAGTGATATTGCCAAATATGGTATTGAAACTCCAGGAGAACCCACTCAGGGTGCCGGCAGTGTGGCCATGTTGATTACACAAAATCCGCGCATGATGGCCTTTAATAACGACAATGTGGCTCAGACTCGTGACATCATGGATTTCTGGCGTCCAAATTACTCAACAACTCCTTATGTAAATGGTGTTTATTCTACCCAGCAATACTTGGATAGTTTGAAAACGACTTGGCTTGAATATCAAAAACGCTACCAGCTTACTTTGGATGATTTTGCGGCGGTTTGCTTCCACTTGCCTTATCCTAAATTAGCGCTAAAAGGCTTGAAAAAAATCATGGATAAGAGCCTGCCTCAAGAGAAAAAGGACCTCTTGCAAAAGCACTTTGACCAGTCTATTCTCTACAGTCAAAAGGTGGGGAATATCTATACAGGTTCTCTCTTCCTTGGGCTTCTATCTCTCTTGGAAAATACAGATAGCTTGAAGGCTGGGGATAAAATTGCCCTTTATAGTTACGGAAGTGGGGCTGTAGCTGAGTTCTTTAGTGGTGAATTGGTTGAAGGATATGAAGCTTATCTGGATAAGGACCGTTTGAACAAGCTCAACCAACGAACTGCCCTGTCTGTTGCTGACTATGAAAAAGTCTTCTTTGAGGAAGTAGACTTGGATGAAACAAATTCTGCCCAGTTTGCTGGCTATGAAAATCAAGATTTTGCCTTGGTTGAAATTGTTGACCACCAACGCCGTTATAGCAAGGTTGAAAAATAATGAAGATAAGTTGGAATGGATTTTCTAAAAAATCATACCAAGAGCGCCTCGAGCTGTTAAAAGCTCAGGCGCTCCTTAGTCCTGAGAGACAAGAGAGTTTGGAGCAGGATGAACAGATGAGTGTGACTGTGGCAGACCAGCTGAGTGAGAATGTAGTGGGAACTTTTTCTCTGCCTTATTCGTTGGTTCCAGAGGTTCTTGTCAATGCTCAGGAATACACAGTTCCTTATGTGACAGAAGAACCGTCCGTGGTTGCTGCGGCCAGCTACGCCAGTAAAATCATCAAGCGAGCAGGTGGCTTTACTGCTCAGGTTCATGAGCGTCAGATGATTGGGCAGGTAGCCCTTTATCAAGTTGCTAATCCTGAACAAGCCCAAGAAAAGATTGCAAACAAAAAGACTGAGCTCTTGGAACTTGCCAATCAAGCCTATCCTTCTATCGTTAAACGCGGGGGTGGGGCGCGTGATCTACATATAGAACAGATTGAAGGCGAAACAGACTTTCTCGTTGTTTATCTCCATGTCGATACCCGAGAAGCTATGGGTGCTAATATGCTCAACACCATGCTAGAAGCCTTGAAACCAGTCTTAGAAGAACTCAGTCAGGGACAGAGTCTCATGGGGATTCTTTCTAATTACGCGACCGATTCTCTGGTGACTGCAAGTTGTCGCGTCGCCTTTCGATATTTGAGCCGTCAAAAGGATCAAGGACGAGAGATTGCGGAGAAAATTGCATTGGCTAGTCAGTTTGCGCAGGCTGATCCTTACCGAGCTGCTACTCATAATAAAGGGATATTTAACGGTGTTGATGCAATTTTGATTGCCACTGGTAATGACTGGCGTGCTATTGAGGCAGGAGCTTATGCTTTTGCCAGTCGAGACGGACGCTACCAAGGTCTTAGTCAATGGACGCTGGACCTTGAAAGAGAAGAATTGGTTGGTCAAATGACTCTTCCTATGCCTGTAGCAACCAAGGGCGGCTCTATTGGTCTCAACCCTCGTGTAGCCCTCAGTCATGAACTACTGGGAAATCCTTCTGCCAAAGAATTAGCCCAGATTATCGTGTCTATCGGGCTTGCCCAAAATTTTGCGGCCCTGAAAGCCTTGGTGAGTACAGGGATTCAGCAAGGCCACATGAAATTGCAGGCTAAATCCTTAGCTCTCCTAGCAGGTGCTAGTGAATCCGAGGTAGCTCCCCTAGTTGAGCGTCTGATCGCAGATAAAACCTTTAACCTAGAGACTGCCCAGCGTTATCTAGAAAACTTAAGATCATAAAAAACTCAGACAGATCGGTCTGAGTTTTCTTGTGCTTATACTCTTCGAAAATCTCTTCAAACCACGTCAGCTTCGCCTTGCCGTAGATATATGTAACTGACTTCGTCAGTCTTATCTACAACCTCAAAGCAGTGCTTTGAGCAGCCTGTGGCTAGCTTCCTAGTTTGCTCTTTGATTTTCATTGAGTATTAAATACTTTTTCCTGGTAATAATGTAACTGGTAAGAAGTAACCGGTTGTTGCGACTTCCTTGCCTTCGATTTTTTGTAAGAGTAGATCAACAGTGAGGCAGGCAATCTCTTCCAAGGGTTGCTTAATAGTAGCTAGTTGAGGATAGTAATTTTCGATAAAGTAGGTACCATCGTAACCGATGACCTTGAGCTCTTCTGGTACAGAAATTCCCAGTTCTTGAGCGATTTTAATGACCAGAATAGCTGTTAAGTCATCTGAAGCAAAAATGGCATCTGGCTTTTGTCGAGTCAAGATATTCTTGATTTCCATTTCTTTTCTGACGGGAGAGAAGTCACTGGAAACATTGATAATAGGTGCTTTGGGGAGAACAGATGCAAAGCCAGCGTGGCGCAGTCCAGTAGGCGAATTGGAATTGTCATTCCCTGTAATCATGATGATAGACTGGGCGCCTGTCTTAACCAAGGTCTGGGCGGCTAGGACCCCACCAGCATAGTTGTCAGAGGAAACGACAGGAATGTCTGGTGACAAGTTTCGGTCAAAGGAAATAATCGGCGCTGTCACACGATTGTAGTCTTCGATTCCCAAGTTGTGACTACCAGAAATGATGCCGTCTACCTGATTGGCTTCCAACATTTCGATGTATTCGCGTTCCTTCTCAGAATCGTGCTCACTGTTGCAGATGATGGTCTTATAACCATTTTTGAAGAGTTGGTGTTCCAGCTTATCAATCAATTCTGCATAGAAAACGTTAGAAATATTGGGGAAAATCAAACCGATTAACTTAGCTGATTTTCCTTGTAGACTGCGAGCTAGGTTGTTGGGTTTATAGCCCAATTCTCGCATGGCTTCATTGACTTTTTGAATGGTTTTCTCAGAGAGATACCCTTTTTTATTGATAACCCGAGAAACGGTAGTAGGGCTGACGCCTGCAAGTTTGGCGACATCAGTTAGTTTTGCGACCATAATCTAATTCATAGTAAGTTCCAGTTGGGTTTCCAGATTTAATCAGGATACCATTTTGGTCCGCATGTGGGAAGACACGACCAGAAAATACTTTTTCTCCTTTATTGATGAAAATTTCAAAGACAGAGTTATCGATGAAGATTGTAGCAGTAGTAGCCTGATTCTCGATAGGGCAAGAACGTGTAGTTCCAAATTCTTGGGCATACTGTTCACCAGCCTGGCTACGATCCACTGTCACTTGACCATTTACAAGGTCAAAGTTGATGGAAAGTCCCTTGCCTTCTTGATCAGCAAGTAAGACAATCTCGCTCTGGCTATTGGCTTCCAAGTTGAGTTCGAGTTCGTAAGTGTTCTTGGTTTGGGCACGGTTTGAGAAAGGTTCGTCAGAAGCACGAAGGTCCTTGATAGCTGCGACGGGGTATTGGTAGAGTTTGCCGTCTTTGATAGTGAGTTCCTTGACCAAAGAGAAGGTTCCTTGGTGGTCAAAACGGTCAGATGGATATGAAACATCAGGCAAGCCAAGCCAGCTAACAGCTAGAGCACGTCCATCAGGAGCGTTGAAGGCTTGAGTTGCATAGGCTTCGAAACCATAGTCCATGTTTTGAAGTTGAGATACATCTACCATTTTAGCATTTTCAGGGTCAAAGGAAGTCCCGATCTTATACATATTTGGAAAGATATTATCGTAGTCTAGAACTTTCTTATCCAATCCTTGTGGGCAGTAGAGAAGGACAGGTTGCTCCTCTACAAAGACCAGATTTGGACATTCCATCATGTAGGCAGTGCGGTCGTTAGCAAAGTCAAGGTCGCCAACAGCTTGCCAGTTTGTATAGTCGTTGTCAACAGCCTTGTAGAGACGGACGAAGCCTTTTTTCTCCAAGTCCTGTCCACCGACGATGGCATAGTATTGACCTTTAAAATTAAAAATTTGCGGGTCGCGGAAGTGGTCAGTAGAGTCTGCTGGCTGGTCAATCAAGATCTTGTCAATCTTGGTAATCTTACCATCCTTATCCATCAAAGCTCCAATCTGGTAAGGGTGACGGATCCAGTTTTCATCGCGAACATTTCCTGTATAAAATAGGAACAAGTTATCGCCAAACTGCATGGCAGAACCAGAGTAGGCACCGTGGCTATCTAATGGAGTATCTGGTAAAACTTTGATTCCAGTTTCTCTAAAGTGAATCAAATCATCACTTTCTAACTGTGCCCAAGATTTTAAACCGTGAGCTGCACCAAAAGGAAAGTTTTGATAAAAGAGGATCCACTTGCCATCAAAGTAAGAAAAGCCATTTGGGTCGTTGAGAAGTCCTGTTTTTGGCTCAACATGGTAATGAGTATGCCATGGAGATTGTGCCATATTTTCCTTTATATGTTGAATTTCTTCTTGCGTCCAATCTTGATAAAGTCTGTAACGACGCTCAGTTGTCCATTCCATTCATTTATTCCTCCAAAAATCTTATCACTTTTAATAGTAACCGTTTTCGATAAAAAATGCAAGCCTTTTATGTTAAAAAAGAGAAAAAACTGTCAAACGTTTATCACAAATTAAAAGCAGAAAATCAATCAACTATCTACAGAGAATTGAAATAAAGTGAAACAAAACCCTTTTGAACTAAGATTTCAAACTTATTTTTTCAAGTAATACCTGATAAAACAGTCAAAAACAATCAATCTAAAGCGTGTCCACTAAGTGGATAGAATATTTTTCTGCAAAACGCTTGACATATTTCTAAAACATGATAAAATAATAGTCGTAAGGGCGAATAAAATCGCTTTCAAACAAGAACAAAATTTTATGTAAGGAGATTTTTGCAAATGAACAATCAGGAAATTGCAAAAAAAGTCATCGATGCCTTGGGCGGACGTGAAAATGTCAACAGTGTTGCCCACTGTGCGACTCGTCTTCGTGTCATGGTCAAAGATGAAGGAAAAATCAATAAAGAAGTGATTGAAAACTTGGAAAAAGTTCAAGGTGCTTTCTTTAACTCAGGTCAATACCAAATCATCTTTGGTACAGGTACAGTTAACAAAATGTACGATGAAGTTGTTGCACTTGGTTTGCCAACATCATCTAAAGATGACATGAAAGCAGAAGCTGCTAAACAAGGGAACTGGTTCCAACGTGCTATCCGTACTTTCGGTGACGTTTTCGTTCCAATCATCCCAGTTATCGTAGCAACAGGTCTCTTCATGGGTGTGCGTGGTCTTTTCAACGCTCTTGAAATGCCACTTCCAGGTGACTTTGCAACTTACACACAAATCTTGACAGATACAGCCTTCATTATCTTGCCAGGTTTGGTTGTGTGGTCAACCTTCCGTGTATTCGGTGGAAATCCTGCCGTTGGTATCGTTCTAGGTATGATGCTTGTTTCAGGCTCACTTCCAAACGCTTGGGCAGTTGCTCAAGGTGGTGAAGTAACCGCTATGAACTTCTTTGGTTTCATCCCTGTTGTTGGTTTGCAAGGTTCCGTTCTTCCAGCCTTCATCATCGGGGTTGTCGGAGCTAAATTTGAAAAAGCTGTCCGCAAGGTTGTTCCAGATGTCATTGACCTCTTGGTAACGCCATTCGTGACACTTTTGGTCATGTCTATCCTTGGACTCTTTGTCATTGGACCAGTCTTCCACGTCGTTGAAAACTACATCCTTATCGCTACAAAAGCGATCCTCAGCATGCCATTTGGTCTTGGTGGTTTCTTAATTGGTGGGGTTCATCAATTGATCGTCGTGTCAGGTGTGCACCACATATTCAACTTGCTTGAAGTGCAATTGCTTGCTGCTGACCACGCTAACCCATTCAACGCGATCATCACAGCTGCTATGACAGCTCAAGGTGCTGCGACTGTTGCGGTTGGTGTTAAAACTAAAAATCCAAAACTAAAAACACTTGCTTTCCCAGCTGCTCTTTCTGCCTTCCTCGGTATTACAGAGCCTGCTATCTTCGGGGTGAACTTGCGCTTCCGCAAACCATTCTTCCTTTCATTGATTGCTGGTGCAATCGGTGGTGGATTGGCTTCTATCCTTGGACTTGCTGGTACTGGTAATGGTATCACCATCATCCCTGGTACAATGCTTTACATCGGTAACGGACAACTTGCCCAATACCTTCTTATGGTAGCTGTATCATTTGCACTTGGTTTTGCCCTCACTTACATGTTTGGTTATGAGGATGAAAAAGAAGTTGCTACTGAAGTAGAGACAGAACGTTTGGTCCAAGAAGAAACAACTGGTAACATTCCAGCAACTCTTCAAAATGAAACACTTGTAACTCCTATCGTCGGTGATGTTGTCGCTCTTGCTGATGTTAATGACCCTGTTTTCTCAAGCGGAGCTATGGGACAAGGTATCGCTGTGAAACCAAGTCAAGGTGTGGTCTATGCACCAGCTGATGCTGAAGTTTCAATTGCCTTTCCAACAGGACACGCTTTTGGTTTGAAAACAACTGATGGTGCTGAAGTTTTGATCCACGTTGGTATTGACACTGTGTCTATGAACGGTGACGGTTTTGAAGCAAAAGTTGCTCAAGGTGACAAGGTTAAAGCTGGCGATGTTCTTGGAACATTTGACTCAAACAAAATTGCTGCAGCTGGTCTTGATGATACAACAATGGTTATCGTTACAAATACAGCTGACTACGCTTCAGTAGCTCCAGTAGCAACAGGTTCAGTTGCTAAGGGGGATGCTGTGATCGAAGTGAAAATCTAATCAATCCTCTCTAATGTGAAAACGAACAAATGACATGTTTGTTCGTTTTTGCTTGAATGGTAAGATTTACAGAGGAAAATCTAAAAAATAGAGAAATTTAGACTTTCGAAATATGCTATAATAAAGAAAATAAAAACAAGAGGTTTATCATGACAAAATTATATGGAAGCTTGGAAGCGGGCGGTACAAAGTTTGTCTGTGCTGTCGGTGATGAAAACTTTAACGTTGTAGAAAAAACACAATTTCCAACAACAACTCCAATCGAAACAATCGATAAAACCATTGAGTTCTTCTCAAAATTCGACAACCTTGCTGGTCTTGCAGTTGGTTCATTTGGTCCGATTGATATTGATAAAAACTCAAAAACTTATGGCTTTATCACGACGACTCCAAAACCAAACTGGGCAAATGTGGACTTGCTTGGTGCCCTTCGTCGCGCCCTCAACGTGCCAATGTACTTCACAACCGACGTAAACAGCTCTGCCTATGGTGAAGTGGTTGCCCGTAACAATGCGGGTGGTCGTATCGAAAACTTGGTTTACTACACAATCGGTACAGGTATCGGTGCAGGTGTTATCCAACGTGGTGAGTTTATCGGTGGTGTGGGTCACCCTGAAATGGGTCATTATTATGTTGCTAGACACCCAATGGATATTGAAAAAGAGTTTAAGGGTGTTTGTCCTTTCCATAAGGGATGTCTGGAAGGCTATGCAGCTGGTCCAAGTTTGGAAGCTCGTACAGGTGTTCGTGGGGAAAACATTGAACTCAACAACCCTGTTTGGGATGTTCAAGCCTACTATATCGCTCAAGCTGCGGTTAATGCGACAGTGACTTTCCGCCCAGACGTGATTGTCTTTGGTGGAGGGGTCATGGCTCAACAACACATGCTGGACCGTGTCCGTGAGAAATTTACATCTCTTCTCAATGGCTACCTACCAGTACCTGATGTGCGTGATTACATCGTGACGCCAGCAGTCGCAGGAAATGGTTCTGCTACTCTTGGAAACTTTGTCCTTGCAAAAGAAGTTTCAAAATCATAACCACCCGTCAAACGGGTGGTTTGTCCCAGGGCTATAAGCCCAAATTACCAGCCAGCGCCTAAAGACGCTGGCTTTCACTTTGTTCAAGCCTCATTGCTCTTGACTCGTCACTTGCCTCTTAAAGAGGCTTTAGTATTACTTACCACTATCCCTAAAGGGATCCTCATATTCTTTTACACTCAATTTATCTAGTGCTATATCATGCTTTTCCTGTTCTTGGATATATTTCTTAATTGTGGCTTCATTAAGCCCTACTGTACTTACATAATAACCTTCCGCCCAGAAATGCCGATTCCCAAACTTGTACTTGAGATTGGCGTGTTTGTCAAACATCATGAGTGCACTTTTTCCTTTTAAATAACCCATGAAACTCGAAACACTTATCCTTGGTGGAATACTTACTAACATGTGTACATGGTCTGGCATTAAGTGACCCTCGATAATTTCAACTCCTTTATAACTACACAAGCGATGAAATATTTCGCCTAAACTACTTCGATATTGATTATAGATAACTTTTCGTCTATACTTAGGGGTGAACACAATGTGATACTTACAATGCCACTTTGTGTGCGATAAACTATGAGCCTTTTGTACCATATTTTTCTCCTTTCGCTTTACAATTAGCTTGAACACCTTTATTGTATCGCGTTCGGAGTTTTTTTGGTATAACCTTCGACGCGCACCCGCATAGCGGGTGGTTTTTTTGTCTCGCACCTAACGGAGCGAGACGGACTAATAGTCACATAATAAAGCACAAAATCCGCTTGGGAAACCAAACGGATTTTGTGGTTGCAAATAATATTTTTGAGCCTTTCCTTAAGTGATTACGGACGGTAGCGACTTTCTTCGAAATTCCATACCTAAACTTTGAGCCTAATGTCTCAAAGTTTCCGAATACCTGAAACCATTAGATTTCAGGTGTTTCTATCACGGCGGAAAGGCTAGGTAAGTCCTCGCCTTACTATCGAAAAATATGCATGATTTCCATACCAAAGTATATTTAGTATCAAGCTATAATCGATCTACGCTCTAAAAATCCGCTTGAGAAACCAAACGGATTTTTTATGTGTCAAAGCATTTGCCAGAAAAAGTCAATAATATAGGTCAGACCGTAGGTATAAACCACGAGGGTAAAGGGCTTGGTTAGAATGATGATGGTCATATAGCGCTTGAAACTCATCTTGGTCAGGGCAGCCAGCATACAGAGAAAGTCAGCTGGACTAATGGGCCAAATCATCATAAAGATAAAGAAACGGTCAAAACGATTGCCCTTATCCAGCCAACCGATGTACTTGTCATAGGTGCGCTTGCTGACGACAGACTGGACAAAGGCAGCTCCATAGAGTCGCACCAGATAAAAGATAATGGCACAGCCAATCACAATCCCGATATAGTTGTAGATAGTCCCGATGATGTGACCATAGATAAAGACCCCAGCTACCGAGGTCAAGGCCCCAGGAATGATAGGGACGACCGTTTGTAAAATCTGTAAAAAGATAAAGAGAGGTGGCCCCCAGATCCCTGCCTGCTGGATAAAGGCAGAGAGGGTTTCCTTAGACTGTAAAATCCCAGCCTGATAAGCCCAAATACAGAAAATCAAACTCCCAACCCCACCGACAATCGATGAGATATTGATAACTTGCTGCAGAAGGGGAGAAACAGCTTTCATTTGTTTATCCTGTGACATGTAAACTCCTCATAGATAGTATAACTCTACTATACCATATTTTGGAGGAGAAAGGGGAAGATTGCTTTTGCAATGGGAAGAGTGATGGATTTTGAGGCTAAACATGCTATAATAAAGGGAGCAGGCAAGTAGCAAAGGAGAGAGTATGATACAGGTAAAACCAGAACTGGAGATAGAAAAACAACTGATCAACCAACTGGTGACTGGGGAAAGTCAATGGACTTACAGAGATGACCTTAAAACTGAAGAGCAATTATGGGAAAACTTCTTTGAAAAGCTAGCCCAGAACAATGTGGCTCTATTGGCAGATCATCCCCTGACAGAACAGGAAAAACGCCAGATAAAGAATCAACTGAACTTTGTTAGCTACTATGATGCGGCCAAGTGGTTGGTCGGCGAAAATGGCATTGTCAAGGTTGAGGTTCAGAGAGAAGATGCTAGTTTGGGGACTATCCGTTTATCTGTCATTTGGCGAGACAATATCGCAGCTGGTAAGTCTAGTTATGAGGTTGTCAACCAAGTCGAGAGAGATAAGATAAATCCTCAGGATCAAGACCGCAGGCTAGATGTGACCCTCTTGATCAATGGCCTTCCAATGATTCAGATCGAGCTTAAAAGTCCCAGAGTTGCTTTTTTAGATGCTTTTCATCAAATTAAAAAATATGACCGTGAAGGCAAGTTCCGTGGCATCTACTCTAGCTTACAGATGTTTGTTGTGACCAATAAAGTAGACACACGCTATATCGCTGCAGCTAGGGAAAATAAACTCAATAAGCAATTTCTAACCAAGTGGGTGGATAAAGACAACCAACCCATAACGAGCTTGACCAGTTTTGCCCACGAAGTCCTTTCTATCCCTCGTGCCCACCAGATGGTCATGCAGTACTCTGTCCTTGATGATAGCAAGAAGGCTCTTATCCTTCTGCGTCCCTACCAGATTCATGCTATTGAGGCTGTTCAGGAAGCTTCTCGTTGTCAGGAGTCTGGCTATGTCTGGCACACGACAGGTTCAGGGAAGACCTTGACTTCTTATAAGGTGGCGAGGAATTTACTTCAGATTCCTTCCATCCACAAGACAATTTTTGTCGTTGACCGCAGGGACTTGGATCAACAGACCACTTCATCTTTTCTCTCTTATGCGACCAATGATGTCATTGATATTGATGAGACGGATAATACCCATGATTTGGTCAAGCGCTTAGGAAGTAATGATAAGCGTGTGGTGGTGACCACCATCCAGAAAATTACCACCATGATGCGTAAGTTTGAACAAGGTCTTTACCAAAGAGATGCGGACAAAATCAAGGGTCTCCGAGTGGCCTTTGTCGTGGATGAATGCCACCGTGCTGTAACACCTCAAACACAAAAAGATATTAAGGCCTTTTTCCCACAGTCTCTCTGGTACGGTTTTACAGGCACACCTATCTTTAAGGAAAATAAACGCCAGCAAGTCGGTGACCTAGCTCAAACCACCCAGCAACAGTACGGAGACCGTCTCCATGAGTATACAGTCAAGGAAGCTATCCATGATGGAGCAGTTTTAGGCTTTAAGGTGGATTATCGCAATACCCTCATCACGGATAAATCTGAAAATGACATACCAGATACCGTCTACGAGGATGAGGAGCATATGCTGGAAGTCCTGGATGCCATTATCAATAAATCCCGTCAACAGTTAGGCTTCCAAAAAGGAGTTGGTAAGACCTACAATGCTATCCTGACCGTTAAATCAATCCCTCAAGCCCAAGCCTATTATGACCTCCTCAAACGAGTCAAGGATGGGGAGACGAGAGTTAAGGTATCGGAAAGGGTCAAGCAGGTTCTTCCAGACTTTCCAAAGACGACCATCACCTACTCGGTCACAGAAAATGAAGAAGACTCAAGAGCCAACCAAGACCACATGAAGCAGGTCTTAGAGGACTATAACCAAGAGTTTGATACCCACTTTACCATGTCGGATCTTCGTGGCTTTAATACGGATGTCAATAACCGTCTAGCTCGAAAACAGGACAAATACCTCTATCGCAATGAGCAGTTGGACTTAGTCATCGTGGTCAATCGTCTCTTAACGGGATTTGATGCTCCTTGTTTATCAACTCTTTTTATCGACCGAAAACCCATGCAACCGCAGGACTTGATTCAGGCTTTTAGCCGAACCAACCGTATTTTTGATAGCAGTAAGACCTACGGTCATATCATCACCTTCCAAAAGCCTCTAGCCTTTAAGGAAGCAGTAGATAGTGCCCTCAAACTCTACTCAAATGGTGGTGAAAACGAGGTCCTAGCCCCAAGCTGGGAAGAGGAAAAGAGGAACTTTTTACGGAGTTGCAGTGATTTTAAAAATCTTGCTACTGATGACTATGTGAACGGTCTAGATCTCGAGCAAGTCTCTACATCTGAGTTGAGGAAACTGGCTAAAACCTATCAAGCCTTTGATAAATACCTAGCCTCTATCCGAGTGTATAAAGAGTATGATGAGGAAGAGCTTTACAGTCAGACGGGACTTGATGGAGAAAAGTTGGAAAGGTATCTGGGACTTTATCGAAATGTCCTTGCAGAATTAAAAAGCCGAGTAGAGGATGATGACGATGGAGAGCCACTTGATATCCACTATGAATTGGAGTCTATCCAAGTGGATGAGATCAACTATGCCTATATCTTAACCTTGATTCAAAGCCTAATTGAACAAGGTCAAAGTCAAGAAAAGAACCTAAGCGCTCAAGATAGGGAAGCCGTGGATAACTATATTCAGAGTCTTGAGAAGACCAATCCAAATCTTGCCCAGATCATCACTGAACTTTGGAGAGAGGTACAAGAACATCCGGAAAGCTATCGTGGTCAGTCTATCGCAAATATCTTGGATCAGATGATCGAGGCTGTCATCCAACAACATATCCAAGTCTTTAGCAAACGTTGGTATGTCGGAGAGGATGAACTCCGATACTATGTTGAACACTACCGTAAGGGAGCTAAAAAACAACTAGGAGAAAGCCAGCTGACCAAGAGCCAGCGCTATCAGGACTATAAGCTAGAGGTGTCAGATGCCCTCAATCCTCTCCTCTATAAAAAACAAATCAAGGAAGCCTATACCCAGCTAGTAGAGGAAGTCATTGAGCCGTTGAGGGTTAGGAGATAGTTCTTCGAGACTTAGAATAGGCTTGCTTCCTAAAGTTTATGTGTATTCTAAGTTTAGAATAAGTGCGCTTACATAAATTTACAAGTATTCTAAGTTTCGAATAGCTTATCTGAGAGAGTTTTGAGGTCTTCTAGCTTTCGAATAGTCGTCTTTCTTAAAGTTTAAATGTATTCTAAAGCTAGGAAAGTTAAAATTTAAAAATAGTAAGAGTCTCTATCTGATGGACGGAGTGTGTGTCCAGTCAGATAGGGATTTTTTAATTTGGAAATGTCTGATTTGTTCTGAAAAGTACATTTTAGATGGAAATAATGACAGTTGAGCGGAAGTGGAACAAATCTTTTAAAGTAACTGTTAGAATTATTTTAAAAGTTTACATAATGGAAAATAGAAAGGATATCATCATGACAAAAACATACGCTATTCGTCCACTTAGTTACAGCAACTTTACCAACCGTGAGTTTGAAAGCCTAATGATGGATACTCATCAGAGTCTAGCTACTTTTTCTAAGGCAAACAAGGATGAGGGCATGTATTCCAAACATTTGGAACCCTTCAAGACCAAGCTAGATGATTTTCAAGCTCAACTTGCGGCTGTGGAGACGAAAGAGTCTAGTAATCTGACAGAAGTCGATCGCAATCGTGATAGTGCTTTGGTCGGTCTCTTTACCCTTCATAGAGGATTTGCTAAGATTAAGGATGCCAAGCTCAAAGAAGCTCATGAAACTCTGAAACCAGTCTTTGCCAAGTACAAGGACATTACTAAGCACAGCAATGATATGGAAACGGCAGAAATCAAGAGCCTGCTCAAAACACTTAGTGAAACACCCTATCATGAGGCAGTGACCAGTCTAGGACTGACACCTATGCTGACGGCTGTGATCAATGCTCAAGAGGAATATGGTCAAGTGGAGAGTAAGGCGCGTGCTTCTAAGTCTGCCAAGGAAGTTGGCAAGACCAGACAACTCCGTACCGAACTTTCAACCAGCTACGACCTCTTTATGCGCTATACTGCAGCCAGTGCAGAAGCCTACCCTGAAAAGGAACACCTGACTCAACTCCTCAAGGAACTCAATAGCATCCGAGATAGCAAGCGCCGTCTCATCACTAGTAGCAAGAAAGATAAAAAGACCAAACCAGCAGAACCAGCCCAAGCAGCAGGTTAAAGACAACCCCTTAGAAGCGGATTTCTAAGGGGGATTTTGCGTATAAAAGCTTTATATACTAGGTCATAATTGATATAATGGTTTATGTATAGTAATCATAGAGAAATGGAAAAATTAATGGTAAAAGAATACAAGTTTAGAGCACTTACTTCAAATAAGGATGTTGAAATAAAACCGGTAACACTGAAAGCACTTGAGTTTGCGATTGATGAGAAATCTGAAGTAACAAATGTGGCTGTTACAGGTAATTATGGAGCAGGGAAAAGTAGTATTGTTGAGAGTTTTGAACTTAATTATACGGATAAAAAATTTATTCATATATCTTTGGGGCAATATGACGAAACAAAAAGTAATGGAAAAAATGGACTTGATAAGCGTGAAATCAATACAATTGAAGGGAAAATAATCAATCAATTGCTTCATCAAATAGAGTCTAAAAAAATAAGAAAGTCTATTTTTAAAACTCTTGATACAGAGTTACGAATTAATCCCATCAATATAACAGTATATCTAGGTTTAGTAATACTATTATCTTTGTATCTTTTTAATTTTTCTTTATGGCAGGGATTAGTTCAGAATTTTTCTTGGTTGTCTTGGAGTATGAAGCCTACTATTTCCCTTCTAGCTCTAGCGATTTTATTTGTTTTAATTATGTATGGAATTTTTTATTTATCTAAATTACAAAGAGATTTTGGTTTTATTAAGAAACTATCATTAAAAGCAGAAAAAATCGAAACAAATATTGAAATCTTCTCAAATGAAAGTTCAAGAGTATCTTATTTTGATCGCTATTTAGATGATATCCTTTATTTATTCAAGCAATCAGGAGCAGATATCATAGTATTTGAAGATATTGAACGTTTTAATGATTCTAGAATTTTTGAAAAGTTAAAGGAATTAAATATTGTTATCAATAGGAAAAGAAAAGTATCTAGGGAAACCAAGCTTGTATTTTTCTATCTTGTAAAGGATAATTTATTTGAATCACAAGAGAGAACGAAGTTCTTTGATTACATTATTCCTGTAGTTCCTGTAGTAACAGCTTCAAATTCACATGAAATACTAAAAGAATTGTTAACAGATATGGGGGAGTATGGTGGTTTTGACAAGAGATTTTTATTTAATATTTCTTTATATCTTGACGATATGAGATTAATTAATAATGTTTGTAATGAGTATCTAACCTACAAAGAGACATTAAATATTTTAAAGTTAGAGCAGGATAAGTTATTTTCAATGGTAGTATATAAAAATATTTTTCCTAAAGACTTTTCGCTATTACAAAGAAATCAAGGGTATCTGTTTGAATTGCTAAATTCAAAAGAAATGAGATTAGAAAAACGTAAGACTGAATTAAAAAGAGAAATTGAGTTATTAGAGACAAAAATAGTGAATGCTAAGGAAGAACAATTAAACGATGAAATTGAACTATATAGTACTATTTTAAAAATTCCAAATGGAAAAGAAGTTATTAAAGTAAATGGTAAGTCTCAATCTCAGTTCACCTCGTACTCTGAATTTATTAAAGAATTACTTGATAAAGATAGTAAGGTTGTTGTTTTTGATACTTTTTACAGTGCTTATAACAATTACAACTCTCAAGAAGTAACAATTGATTATATATTTCCTGCAAAAAATAGTCTGGAATTTCAAGAACGTTTAAACAATACTAAGAATAAAAAACTAATAGAAAAATTAGAGGAGGACATTAAAAAAATTCACGAGGAACTAGTAGCATTAGATAGTAAGAGATTGTCAGAACTTTATCAGTCTGCTACGGATATTGATGATTTTAAAAGTAATTTTAGAAAAGAAATAAGAAATAATCCTCAATTTTCGATTATTTCTTTCCTGGTTAGAAATTCTTATATTGACGAGAGTTATAAAGATTATTTAACTTATTTTTATGCGAATACTATAACAATAATTGAGAAGGAATATTTAAGAAATGTTATTTCTGGACGCACTAATGATCCTGGAATTATTTTACACAACATGGCCGAAATAATTGACCGTTTGGGGATAAATGATTTTAGATATCCGTATGTATTGAATTATAGTCTGTTCAGATATTTATTAGTCCCATCAGATAGTTCTAGTTTTAAAAATGAATTGGAATTATTATTTCATCAAGAGGGATTTATTAAATTTATTATGGACTTTTATTTCAAAATATATAATTACAATCAAAATGGCCTTATAAATGATTTAGAAAGTGATAAGATATATCAGTCTCTTTTTGAAAACTGGATATCATATAACAGCAATTTATTTAATGAGTATTTAGAAACAGATAGTAAAGACTTTTTTCCATTAAAGAATAATGTAGTTATTAAACTATTAAACTTATTGGATACAATTTTTTTAAAGAATACACCACAAAGAACAAAGTATTTACTAATGAATTATATAGATAATAATTTTGATATTTTGACTGGAGAATTTAAATACAATTTACCTAGACTAACTGAGAATTTAAGAACTTTAAATATTAAATTTACTAATTTTTCTACCTACGGAACTAAGAACGAACGAATTCAAGAAGAGTTTGTTTTAATTGTGGACAGTATTTTTTGGAACAAGTTATATACTATTAATGAAAATAATATAAGATTCTTTATGAATTGGTACTCAGAATATACGGATGAACAATTTAAACATCAGAATTTTGAAATAATTAGTAGTAACAGTCTTTTTGAATCCTTGTTAGACTATTGTTTATCTTCTGATGAAGAATTTCTAAAGTATATTTTGATGTATATTGAACTATCAGAGGGTGATATGCGAGATAAACCTCAATATATTGAACAGATGTTAAATAATAATGTGATATTTAATCATCAGTTGTCTCAGGAAAAGTTAGAAAGTGATGAATCTGATGAACTAGATAATGATGAAAATATAAAAAATGTAACATTAGCAGAAAAGATAATCTCTAGTATTCCAGATTTTTATATTGCTTATACACAAGAGAAATTCAATGCTCTATCTGATGAAAATCGAGACATACTAGTACAAAATCTTGTACATACTCAAAAAGCTGAAGTAAATACTGAAATTGTTTTGGAATATTTTAGTCAATATAAGGACGAGGATAATTTCTTGATTGATTTTATTAATCAAAATCCAAATTTCGAGTTTGATAAAGAGATTTATCTACGGTTCGATGATGAAGTGCAAGAAAAATTTGAAGAATATATAATACAATCAAAGAAATTACAAAAAAATATTCGAAAAAAAGTTCTTAATGCCACTGGGGATAGATATTATGAAAAATTTAGCGAAATAGGTATGAGTGAATCCCAGTTGGAAAACTTAACAGATGATAGGCTAATTGAATTCAATAGACTAAATCTTGAATTTTTCCGAAAAGAATATCCAAGCTCCCTAGCTAATTTTATTTGGAATAATATAAAGGATTATCTAAATGATGAGAGGGATATTCGAGATGAAGAACAATTACTAGAATTAATAGCAAGATACGATCTTAAAATGGAAGATGATATAAAAATAAGAATATTTCTTTTGACTAATCATTTTGATGACAGTAATTTTGAATATCTACTGCCAAAGGAGATATATGAAAAAGTTGAAAATGAACTTCAAGTTGAAATTAAGAACATTGTTAAAAAATATATAAGACAATTTATAGAATTAGATGAAAATGAAATTAGCTTTTCATTGTATGAAGAAATTCTGAATGCGGATGATGTTTCGAATGAACATAAGAAAGAACTTTTTGAAAAATTAATTTATAATTCAGAAAATAGAATTAAACTGGATAAGCTTGCTTTTCTAGGTAATTATTTAGATTTATTAGAACTATCGGATATTATGCAAATCTTGAATAAACAAATCGATGATGCTATCTATGATGAATGGAAAGATGCCTTTGAAAAATTAAATGAGAATGAAGGTAACGGAGGGAATGGTAATAGAAAAGCAGAGGTTTCGTATTCTGAATTTAACAAAAAGCTTCTTGATTACTTAAAGAAAAGGGAGTTGATTTCTGATAAGTCCAGACGCGAAGATTCTATATTACAGCTATTTGGATTTAGAAGTAAGCAGATCGAATTTAAAGACATTCTGGAGGAAAATAATGAGTAAAAATAGTATTCCTGCAGTGAGATTCTGCGATTTTAGTGATAACTGGGAAAGTAAAAAAATAGGTGATCTTGGCTCGGTTTCCATGAATAAGCGAATTTTCAAGGATGAAACTTCTGAAACTGGGGAGGTTCCATTTTATAAAATTGGTACTTTTGGTAGTGAACCAGATTCATTTATTACTCGAGAAAAATTTGAGGAGTATAAATCAAAATATCCATATCCTGAAATTGGGGACATTTTGATTTCTGCTTCAGGAAGTATCGGTCGGACTGTAGAATACCATGGAGAGGAAGCTTATTTTCAAGATTCAAATATAGTTTGGTTGAAGCATGATGAACGGTTGAATAATTCTTTTCTTAAGCAATTTTATTCAATAGTGAAATGGGAAGGAATTGAAGGAACAACTATCAAGCGATTGTACAATAAAAATATTTTAGAAACTCCAATTTCATTTCCTAGTCCAGCCGAACAATCCGCTATCGGTACCCTTTTCCGTACTCTCGACGACCTTTTGTCTAGCTACAAGGATAATCTCGCCAACTACCAATCCCTCAAGGCGACCATGCTCTCCAAGATGTTTCCAAAAGCTGGACAGACAGTTCCAGAGATTCGTTTAGATGGTTTTGAAGGTGAGTGGGAAGAGAAGGAATTTATACAAATTGTAAATAGAGTTACTGAAAGCTCTGATTCAGATTCATTACCAAAAGTTGAGTTTGAGGATATTATTTCTGGTCAGGGGAAACTTAATAAAGATATTAGTAGTAAATTTGATAATCGTAAAGGGATACTCTTTAAGCCTGGATATACATTATATGGTAAATTACGACCTTATTTGAATAACTGGCTTTTACCGAAATTTGAAGGTGTTGCTTTAGGTGATTTTTGGGTATTTGATCCAAATGGAAATAACTCGGATTTTATTTATTATTTAGTTCAATCAAGTCGTTATCAAAAAGTTGCTAATGATACATCTGGTACTAAAATGCCTCGTTCAGATTGGAAGTCAGTTTCAACAACTATTTTTGCAATTCCACAAACAATTGCAGAAAAACAAGCCATCGGTGCCTATTTCTCAAACCTAGATAATCTCATCAACTCTCACCAAGAAAAAATTTCTCAGTTAGAAATCCTGAAAAAGAAATTTTTGCAGGATATGTTTATTTAGGTAAATCAAAATGGAAAAGAATTATATAAAACTAGAGAAAATCGATACCTCAACAGCAGCAAAAAATTTTGCTGAACTACTGCAAGAAGATAAAACATATTTTCTTAATGGAAACTGGGGCTCAGGGAAATCAACATTTTTACAGGATGTAAATAAGAATAAAAAGATAAAACTAATTACTATGGATTTTTGGAGGTTAACAGATAATCGTTCAATGATTGAAGTAACATTTTCAAAACTCCATCCATTTTTTTACTTAGTTTTTATGAGGTTAAGTATTGTTGCCCTAGTAATGGTTTCTATTTTGATGACTAATGTTGTGGATATAGGATTGGGTGAGTATTTTGGTTCTGAGAAATCAGTGATTCTGAAAATTGGAGGATTGGTATCTTTAGGAGTTGCAGTTTGGAATGTTTTTAAATATAAATCTGATGAGTTGTATAGCTTCTTATTAACTAGACTACATAAATTTTCTAAAATTTTAGTTATTGATGATTTTGATAGAATGCTGGAAAAGCAACAAGAAGACTGTTATAAACTTTTTAGTTTGATAAATGGAAAGCTACCTATTATTTTTGTTGGTGATATGACACTACTTTATAAGAGAGGGGATAACTATCTATCAAAGATAATTGATAGGCAAGTTGAGTTACCTTTTGTACTACATTCTTCAAATATTTGGGATAGTTATTTTCATTTATTAGAAAAAAAGTTTGGCGTTTATTTATCAGAGAATTTTAAAAAAAGAGTTAAAAGTGACCAGAGAAATTTACGTGATAGGGAACATTTTAATGATTATGTAAATAAAGAATTTTTTACAAGAAGGAAATTTGGTCGTGTTCAAGTGGAACAACAGTTATTAATTATCTATGCTTACTTGTTTTATCCAGAACTCTATAAGAAAATACTCAACAATAAACAAATAGTTATAGAAGAGAATGAGAAAACAAAGTTAGAAGATTTCCTCCGTAAAGGCTACACAATAAAAGAGCTGTTATCTGAAATCCAAAAAGTTGATAATGAGCAATATCCACTAAGTTTTAATAAGAATAGTATGGAATATTTTCTTTATGAAGTGCCTATGAATCGTACAAAAGATGAATTAGATACCTTATTCATGGAACAGTCAGATAAATTTATACAAGAGTTATTAAATTCGGATCAAAAGACTGATTTTTATCAATATTTGAATAATCAATTTGCAGATTTTTCTGATATTCAGAAAAAAAGTTTACTAAATATTGTTATTAATGAATCTATGAAGTTTAAAAATAGTCCCTCTATGACTCTTATTGTCCAAGAAAAGTATAATGAGATAGTGCCTCCATATGAAAGAAATTATCCCCTAACAAAAGATGTGATTTCTAAAATTGTTGAAATGTGGGAAAATATTTTAAAACCTGCAGGATTAGATCAATCTGAGATTATATATTTTTTAGAAAAGCATAGAGTATTGAGCTTCCACGATTTAGGGTGCCATTTTCATGATTTAGATATTGGTTGTCAAACCTTTACAAAGTATCGTAGAAAAGATTTTCTTCTATTGACTTATTTAGCTTCAGTGGAAAAATTTAGCAAATTTGATAGTTGGGATAGCAGTATATGGGATTTTATAAATCACTTCAACGATACAGAATTCCTATCATTCTGGATATTTCAGTCTATTTTATCGAATGAATATGGCTTTGATGGATTTGATATTATTCCTGAAAGTAAGAAATATATTCTTTGGACAGGAAGATATATGTTTGCTCCACCATACGACTATGTAGATTATGAAAAGACAGTAATTTTAAATATTCGGGAAAAACTAAATCAAATGGAGTCAAATGGATTCGTATTTGAAGCCAAAATTGATGAACTAAAGAAACCATTATCAATGAAAACTTAGAAAGAAACATTATGGAAACAACACAAACGTCCCAGTCGCTCTACCAAGCCCTGTGGAACTCAGCGGATGTTCTCCGCTCTAAGATGGATGCCAATGACTACAAGTCCTATCTCTTGGGTATGGTCTTTTATAAGTATCTGTCAGATAAGATGCTCTTTTTCGTGGCGGAGACCATGGAGGAAGGGAGTGAGAGTCTAGAGGCTGCCCTTGAGGTCTATCGTAACTACTATGAGGATGCGGACACCCACGAGGATCTTCTTGCAGTGATGAAGGACGAACTCAACTATAGTATCAAGCCTGAGTTGACCTTTACGGCTCTAGTAGCACGTGTCAATGAAGGGACTTTCCAGTTGGAAGATTTGGCTCAGGGTTTTCGTGATATCGAGCAGAGTGACGAACTTTATGAAAACCTTTTTGAAGATATTGACCTCTATTCCAAAAAGCTAGGGGCGACTCCGCAAAAGCAAAACCAAACGGTGGCGGCAGTCATGAAGGAGTTGGCTGTGCTAGATGTGGCTGGTCATGCTGGTGATATGCTGGGAGATGCTTATGAGTATCTGATTGGTCAGTTTGCGACTGACTCGGGTAAGAAGGCTGGTGAGTTCTATACACCTCAGCCTGTTGCCAAACTCATGACTCAGATTGCCTTTTTGGGTCGTGAGGATCAGCTAGGTTTTACCATCTATGATGCGACTATGGGGTCTGGCTCTCTCTTGCTCAATGCCAAGAAATACTCTCACAAACCACAGACAGTTGTCTACTTTGGTCAGGAACTCAATACCTCGACCTATAACTTGGCTCGGATGAACATGATCCTACACGGTGTTCCTGTTGAGAATCAATTTCTCCACAATGCAGATACACTAGATGAAGACTGGCCGACTCAAGAGCCGACCAACTTTGATGGTGTTCTCATGAACCCTCCATACTCTGCCAAGTGGTCAGCAAGCTCTGGCTTTATGGCGGATCCTCGTTTCTCTCCTTTTGGGAAACTGGCGCCCCAGTCCAAGGCTGATTTTGCCTTTCTTTTGCATGGTTACTACCATCTCAAGCAGGATAATGGAGTTATGGCTATCGTCCTTCCTCACGGGGTTCTTTTCCGTGGAAATGCGGAAGGAACCATTCGTAAGGCCTTGTTAGAAGAAGGAGCCATTGACACGGTTATCGGTCTACCTGCCAATATCTTTTTTAATACCAGCATTCCGACTACGGTTATCATTCTCAAAAAGAACCGTACCAACCGTGATGTCTACTTTATCGATGCTTCTAAGGAGTTTGATAAGGGGAAAAATCAGAATATCATGACGGATGCTCATATAGAGAAGATTCTGGAAGCCTACAAGTCACGTGAGGAAATTGACAAGTTTGCCCATCTAGCAAGCTATGAAGAAATTGTCGAAAATGACTACAACCTCAATATCCCTCGCTATGTAGATACCTTTGAGGAAGAAGAAGTCGAACCACTGACAGATATCGTTAGCAAGATTAACACGACAAATCAAGCAATCCAAAACCAAACCGCTTCCCTACTTGAAATGCTCGGTCAACTCTATGGAACCACACCAGAAGCCGATGCTGAACTTAAAGAGTTTTTGAAAGAGTTTGAAGGGTGATGTAAAAGTAGCAGAGATTGTAAAGAAAAAATGAGCTTGTCTAAGACTCCGAGTAATAAATTCCTGATACAGTCTTTTATTTAAAAACCAAGAGCTAGTTTTGTAAGAAACGACAAATTACAGGAAAATCTAACTAGTCTAATGTGGTAGAATATAAAGAGTCTACTTGAAGCTTTGTTTAGAAAGGAAAACAATGACACCGACTTATGAAATTGATAATCCCAACCTCTCTTATCAGACCAAATTAGACCTATGGGAAACGGGATTTGGTTTACAAAAGGTAGACGATCTAGAGCCGTCTCCGTATATGAGAGAACTAGCAGAGCAAAATTCTCAAGGAAAGTTGACTTATCAAGAAGTTTATGACCAAGTAACAACGTATCACCAAGAAATCGATAATAGCACAAGAGAAGCAGACCTTGTTGCCATGAGAATTGTGGCACTCTTGTCCTCTAATGCCTTTAAATTTGCTCCAACAACATTGAAATTGATTCATAGAGAGCTTTTCTTTGGTCTCCTGCCACAAGGCATTCCATTGGGAGAATACCGCTCTTATAACATTACAAAAAGTGAGGCTGTTTTAAACGGAGACAGTGTCATTTATGATGATTTTCGCACGGTAGCAGATAGTTTGACCTATGATTTTCAGCAGGAAAGTCAATTTGACTATCGAGGAAAATCCGATATTGAAGTAGTGAAACATATTAAGACTTTTATTTCAGGTATTTGGCAAATTCATCCTTTTGGAGAAGGAAATACTCGAACGATAACAGTATTTTTGATTAAGTACCTTAGAACTATGGGATTTCAAGTAGACAATAAACCCTTCCAAGAAAATGCAAAGTATTTTCTAGATGCTCTTGTTCTAGATAATGCGAAGCTATTCCAGAAAAAAACAGAATATTTGGAACGATTTTTTGAAAATCTCTTATTGGCTGGGGAACATGATTTAGAAATAAACTAAGTGATGAACGTTTTATTGTACATTTTGAGTTAGAAATTATTCCCTCTTTTGAGGAGGGAAATGTTCGTGTGGGGCGGACGGGTTAGAGTCTTATCTTGTAGAGAATTATCAGATAACAACTGCAGTTGCACAAGAACTAACAGGTTTGAGTGCGGCAACCATGCGTCGTTATCTCCAAATATTCGTAAATCAAGGTTTATTAGAAAAATCAGGAACTACAAAAAACACTATTTATTCGCTCATATTCCGCTCATAATTCGCTCATTTTTTCAAAAATACAGAAATCTAAAAGAAAGAGGGTTAAGTGATGAAGAATAGTGCTATTGGGAGTAACTGGAAGGATGTCCGGTCAGAACTCTTTATCAAGGAGGAAATTCTTGAAAGTGATATGTGAGTGGCTATCATGAGTGAGTTGATTGAGGCTAGACATGAACAAGGAATCAGTCAGAAAAAACTAGAAGAACTGAGTGGAGTAAGCCAGCCTGTCACAACTAGGATGGAAACAGGCAAGACAAGCCCTCAGTTGGATACGGTATTGAAAGTTTTAGCCAGTTTAGGAAAGACACTAGCAGTCGTCCCACTTGAACAGGGGAAAAGCTGACTAGAATCAGTTATAGTCTTTTCTAATAACAAGCCATAGTCACTTATAAGAATTACTAATAACGTGTTTGGCCAGTCTAACTGAAATATAGTTAAAAAACAAGCTATACAAAGGATTTGAGGCATTTTTCTCAAATCTTTTTCTTTTGCTCAAAATACAGGTATAGTTTCAAACTATATCAAAGCCTAATTTTTTACAATTATACAGACGCTTTCTTTTCTGTTAAGATAGTTTCAACAACAAATTTTGGAGGACACATCATGTCAACTACAATCATCGGTTTCCCTCGTTTGGGCGAATTCCGCGAATTAAAATTTACAACTGAAAAATACTTTAGAAAAGAAATCTCAGAAGAAGAACTCTTGGCAGCCGCAAAAGACTTGCGTGCTAAACACTGGAATATCGTCAAAGAAAAAGGCATCACTGAAATTCCATCAAATGACTTTTCTCACTATGACAACTTCCTAGATGCAGCTTTCCTTTTCAACGTGGTACCTGCTTCAGTTCAAAACTTGGACTTGTCTGACCTTGAGCGCTACTTCGCTTTGGGACGTGGTTATCAAGGAGAAAAAGGGGACGTTCGTGCCCTTCCAATGAAAAAATGGTTTAACACCAACTACCACTACATCGTTCCTAAATTTGAAAAAGACACTCAAGTCAAACTTGCAGGTCACAAAATCTTTGATGAGTTCCAAGAAGCTAAAGAACTTGGATTGAACACTCGTCCAGTTCTTGTAGGTCCATTCACTTTCCTTCAATTGTCAGACTTTGAAGAAGGTGTGAAAGCAGAAGACTTCGTAGACAGCTTAGTTGCTGCTTACCAAGAAGTTTTTGCTAAATTGGCAGAACTTGGTGCGACTCGTATCCAATTGGATGAAGCGGCTCTTGTCAAAGATTTGACAGCTGAAGAAAAAGCGCTCTTCTTGAACCTTTACAACAAACTTTTGGCTGACAAAAAAGGTCTTGAAGTATTGCTTCAAACTTACTTCGGAGATGTTCGTGACGTCTACGCTGACCTTGTGAAATTGCCAGTAGATGCTATCGGTCTTGATTTCGTTGAAGGTAAGAAAACTCTTGAATTGGTTAAAGGTGGTTTCCCAGCTGATAAGACTCTTTATGCAGGTATTGTCAATGGTAAAAACATCTGGCGTAACAACTACGAAAAGAGCTTGGCTGTTCTTGAGCAAATCCCAGCTGAAAACATTGTTTTGACTAGCTCATGCTCACTTCTTCATGTGCCATTTACAACTGCTAACGAAGAATTTGAACCAGCTATCTTGAACCACTTTGCTTTCGCAGTTGAAAAATTGGCTGAAATACGTGACTTGGATGCTATCCGCAATGGTCAAGGTTCAGAAGCTCTTGCAGCTAACAAAGAACTCTTTGCGACTGAGCGTGTTGGTGTTAATGCAGAACTTCGTGCGCGTATCGCTGGCTTGACAGACGCAGACTACACTCGTTTGCCAGCCTTTGCAGAGCGTGAAGCTATCCAAGAAGAAGCTTTCAAACTTCCAGCTCTTCCAACAACAACTATTGGTTCATTCCCTCAAACTAAGGAAGTCCGTGCTAAACGTTTGGCTTACCGTAAAGGTGAATTGTCTCAAGAAGAGTACGACGCTTTCCTTGCTGAAACGATCGATGAATGGATCAAATGGCAAGAAGATATCGACTTTGATGTCCTTGTTCACGGTGAATTTGAGCGTAACGACATGGTTGAGTACTTCGGTCAAAACTTGTCAGGTTACCTCTTCTCTAAAAATGGTTGGGTACAATCTTACGGTATGCGTGGGGTGAAACCACCAATCATCTGGGGTGATGTCACTCGTCTTAACCCAATCACTGTGAAATGGTCTAGCTATGCACAAAGCCGTACAAACAAACCTGTTAAAGGTATGTTGACTGGACCTGTTACCATCCTCAACTGGTCATTCCCACGTGAAGACATCTCTATCAAGGATTCAACTCTTCAAATCGCCCTTGCCATCAAGGATGAAGTACTTGACCTTGAAGCTGCTGGTGTGAAAATCATCCAAATCGACGAGGCTGCTCTTCGTGAGAAATTACCACTCCGTCGTAGCGACTGGTACGAAGACTACCTTGACTGGGCTATTCCTGCCTTCCGCTTGGTACACTCAACAGTAGCGCCAAACACACAAATTCACACTCACATGTGTTACTCAGAATTTACAGATATCATCCCAGCTATCGACAACATGGATGCAGACGTTATCTCATTTGAGGCAAGTCGTTCAAACCTTGAAATCTTGGACGAACTCAAAGCGAAAAACTTCCAAACAGAAGTGGGACCTGGGGTTTACGATATCCACTCACCTCGTGTGCCTAACGAAGGCGAAATCGACCACACCATCGAAGCCATCCTTGCTAAAGTACCAAGCAAGAAAGTTTGGATCAACCCTGACTGTGGTTTGAAAACACGTGGTATTCCAGAAACAAAAGAAAGCTTGATCCGTCTTGTAGAAGCAGCGAAAGCTGCGCGTGAGAAATTGTAAGATCCGATTTCTTGCTTGACACTGTCTGATCAAGAGGATGCTTAGCCTAGTTAGGTTAGCAATAATGAAATCAACTAGAAAAGGATAAAGACTATGTCACGCCAAACACCGTCACTCTCATTTGAAGTGTTCCCTCCAAATCCAGAAGTGGGTAATGATAAAATTATTTCAGCTCTTCAAGATATGCAGGAGCTAGCACCACACTTTATCAGTGTAACTGCCAGCAATAATAAATTTAATATCAAGGAAACAACAGTGCGTTTGGCTGACTTTATCCAAAATGACTTGGCGATTCCAACCATTGCTCACTTGCCAGCCATCTATTTGACCAAGGACAAGGTTGCTGAAACTATTGCTGACTTGGACAAGGTTGGGGTGCAGAAAATCTTGGCCCTGCGTGGGGATATTATTCCAGACGTGGAGCCACAAAAGGATTTCCGCTACGCAACGGACTTGATTGAGTTCATCAAGGAACAAGCCCCTCACTTTGATATTGTTGGCGCTTGCTATCCAGAAGGGCATCCAGATTCGCCAAACCAGATTTTAGATATTCAAAATCTCAAGAAGAAAGTAGATGCAGGCTGTTCTAGTCTTGTAACCCAGCTTTTCTTTGACAATGAGCGCTTCTATGATTTCCAAGACAAGTGTATCTTGGCTGGGATTGATGTTCCTATTCATGCAGGGATTATGCCAATTCTGAATCGAAATCAGGCTCTCCGTCTCTTGAAGACTTGTGAGAATATCCACCTTCCACGCAAATTTAAAGCCATCTTAGACAAGTATGAGCATGACCCTGAGTCGCTCAGAGCAGCAGGACTTGCCTATGCAGTGGACCAAATCGTGGACTTGGTAACTCAGGATGTTGCCGGTGTGCATCTCTACACCATGAACAATGCGGATACAGCAAAATACATCCATCAAGCAACTCATGCCTTGTTTAATCATCAGTCTCTAGGATAATAAAAAGCAAACCATTCTTCTCAGCTGAGGGGAATGGTTCCTTTTTAATGGTAAAGACCGCACTTTTTAAGAAAAATATGATAAAATAGACTCTGTACGTACTTGATACAAAGATGAGGATATTTAGGTTGTAGAGGTTTGTTTAAAGTTGATTATTTTTTAAACAAAATCTGATAATGTGTGTCTCAGAAAACACGAACGGAGTGAGTATTTAAAAGATATTTCACGCTATCGTGATATCCTAGATGATAACAATACTATTATCTAAGACGGGATTTTTGAGAGCAAAATAGTTCGGGAAACTATTTTAGCCTGAGCATAGAAATGAAAAGGCGAAGTAATTAAAAATTACCATTGAAATTCCATTAGATTTCTAAAATCATCCACTGGATAATTTCACCTCCCGTCCGCACTAATTCAGGGAAATATCAAAAAGATACTTAATTGAATTTTGGTATCATTTCTTAGGAAAAAAGATAAGCTTCCTAGCACTCGTCGAGTGCGGCGTCACTTTCCTATTTTTCTACAGAAATATTCGGCAAGCCGAACCGTCCAAAATATCTTGTGTAACTGAACACGCCTACAACTCTGTGGAAAAAGATAAATCTACCTAGGAGCATTCGCTCCGTCGTTCGATTTCCTATTTTCCTTTGAGTTGCTTAACGGCTTAGTATCTTGATCTTTGTAGGCAAGGCGTATAATTTCATCAATCCAAAGGGGATTAAAATGACAAAACAAGTGTTTCAAACGACTTTTGCGGGTCGTGAGTTAATTGTAGAGACTGGTCAGGTTGCTAAGCAAGCAAATGGCTCTGTTGTCGTGCGTTACGGTGAGTCAACTGTCTTGACTGCGGCCGTTATGTCTAAGAAAATGGCAACTGGGGATTTCTTCCCTCTTCAAGTCAACTACGAAGAAAAAATGTATGCAGCTGGGAAGTTTCCGGGTGGCTTTATGAAACGTGAAGGACGTCCTTCAACGGATGCGACTTTGACAGCGCGTTTGATTGACCGTCCAATCCGTCCTATGTTTGCGGAAGGTTTCCGTAATGAAGTACAGGTGATTAACACCGTGCTTTCTTATGATGAAAATGCTTCTGCACCAATGGCAGCTATGTTTGGTTCATCTTTGGCACTTTCTATCTCGGATATTCCATTTGATGGACCAATCGCTGGTGTTCAAGTGGGCTATGTAGATGGTCAAATCATCATCAACCCTAGTCAAGAACAAGCAGAGCAATCTCTCCTTGAATTGACAGTAGCTGGTACCAAACACGCTATCAACATGGTAGAATCTGGTGCTAAAGAATTGTCAGAAGAAATCATGTTGGAAGCCCTTCTTAAAGGGCACGAAGCAGTTAAAGAATTGATTGCTTTCCAAGAAGAAATCGTTGTAGCTGTTGGTAAAGAAAAAGCAGAAGTGGAATTGCTTCATGTAGATGCTGACTTGCAAGCTGAAATTATCGCAGTCTACAACAGCGACCTCCAAAAAGCGGTCCAAGTAGAAGAAAAATTGGCTCGTGAAGCTGCTACTCAAGCAGTTAAGGACCAAGTGACTGCTGTTTATGAAGAAAAATATGCGGACCACGAAGAATTTGACCGTATCATGCGTGATGTGGCTGAAATCTTGGAACAAATGGAACACGCTGAAGTGCGCCGTTTGATCACAGAAGATAAGGTACGTCCTGACGGTCGTAAGGTTGATGAAATCCGTCCTTTGGATGCGGTTGTTGACTTCCTTCCTCGTGTGCACGGCTCTGGTCTCTTCACTCGTGGACAAACTCAGGCCCTTTCAGTCTTGACCTTGGCTCCGATGGGTGAAACTCAAATCATTGATGGTTTGGATCCAGAGTATAAGAAACGCTTTATGCACCACTATAACTTCCCTCAATATTCTGTTGGGGAAACTGGACGCTACGGTGCGCCAGGTCGTCGTGAAATTGGTCACGGTGCTCTCGGTGAGCGTGCTCTTGCTCAAGTCTTGCCAAGTTTGGAAGAATTCCCATATGCTATCCGTTTGGTAGCAGAAGTCTTGGAATCAAACGGTTCTTCTTCTCAAGCCTCTATCTGTGCGGGAACTCTTGCCCTTATGGCTGGTGGTGTGCCAATCAAGGCGCCAGTAGCAGGGATTGCCATGGGTCTCATCTCAGATGGAAACAACTACACTGTCTTGACAGATATCCAAGGTTTGGAAGACCACTTTGGAGATATGGACTTTAAGGTTGCAGGTACTCGTGACGGGATTACAGCCCTTCAAATGGATATCAAGATCCAAGGGATTACTGCAGAAATCTTGACTGAGGCTCTTGCCCAAGCCAAGAAAGCGCGTTTTGAAATCCTTGATGTGATTGAAGCAACCATTCCAGAAGTTCGTCCAGAATTGGCTCCAACTGCTCCAAAAATTGATACCATCAAGATTGATGTGGACAAGATTAAGATTGTCATCGGTAAGGGTGGAGAAACCATCGACAAGATTATCGCTGAAACAGGTGTTAAGATTGACATCGACGAAGAAGGTAACGTATCTATCTACTCTAGCGACCAAGATGCCATCAATCGTGCTAAAGAAATTATTGCTGGTTTGGTTCGTGAAGCCAAAGTGGATGAAGTTTACCGTGCTAAAGTCGTTCGTATCGAGAAATTTGGTGCCTTTGTCAACCTTTTTGACAAGACAGATGCCCTCGTTCACATTTCTGAAATGGCTTGGACTCGTACCAATAATGTCGAAGACTTGGTAGCAATCGGGGATGAAGTTGATGTTAAGGTTATCAAGATTGATGAAAAAGGACGTGTGGATGCTTCTATGAAAGCCCTTCTTCCTCGTCCTCCAAAACCTGAACGTGATGAAAAAGGCGAAAAGTCTGAGAGACCTCACCGCCCACGTCATCACAAGGATCACAAACCTAAGAAAGAATTTACAGAAACACCAAAAGATTCAGAATAAGAAAAGGAGAAATGTATGGGATGGTGGCGCGAAACCATTGATATCGTAAAAGAAAATGATCCAGCGGCCCGCACCACTTTGGAGGTTTTGCTGACCTATCCAGGTGTCAAGGCCTTGGCGGCCCACCGTCTCTCGCATTTTCTCTGGAAGCATGGCTTCAAACTCTTGGCTCGTATGCACAGTCAGTTTTGGCGCTTCTGGACTCAGATTGAGATTCATCCGGGTGCTCAGATCGATTCAGGTGTCTTTATCGACCATGGCTCTGGTCTGGTGATTGGGGAGACAGCTATTGTTGAAAAAGGTGTTCTCCTTTATCACGGAGTGACTCTTGGGGGAACAGGGAAAGACTGTGGCAAACGCCATCCAACCGTGCGAAAGGGAGCTTTAATATCCGCTCATGCTCAAGTCATTGGACCCGTTGAAATCGGTGAAAATGCCAAAGTCGGTGCAGCAGCAGTTGTCGTGGCAGACGTGCCTAGTGATGTGACGGTTGTCGGTATTCCGGCCAAGATCGTCCGTGTACATGGTAAAAAGGATGAGCCGGTCATTCACGAAGTCGAAGAAAAACGAGAGTACTACGTCAATAAACTCGAGCAGGCTAAAGAAGCCAGTCACAGATCGTCGGGGTTGTAGAGGGTACCTATATGATTCAAGCAAGAAACAAGTTAAGCCAAGAGGAGCTATCTGAGGCGAAGAAACTAATTAACTGTTGCCAAAACTATGACGGTACCTATCGTGATCCCTATCTCTCTAACATGCTTAATTTTGACCCAAACATGCCCGCCTTTTTCCTTTATTATGAAAAAGGCGAACTTGTTGGTTTATTAACTGTCTATGCAGATGATCAAGATGTAGAAGTGACGATACTGGTTCATCCAGCTCATCGCCGTCAGGGGATTGCGCGTGCTTTGTTTACGAGTTTTGAGAAAGAAACGGCTTCTTTTCCGATTCGTTCAGTTACTTTTCAGACAGAACGTATTTTTCTAGACCGTTATCCTGATTTTGTCAGCAACTGGGGATTGGTCGAGGACGAAGAGACAGAAACTTGGTTAGGTAAGGATAGAAGCCCTTATCCGTTAGCAAAGGTTTCCAATCTTGAAGTTTTGTTAGCAGATAGTTCGTATCAGGAGCAAATTAGTCAGTTAAAATTTCAGGCATTTTCAGAGGAACATGAATCTAGAGAAGTTGTGGATAGATATGTCGCTGAAGCTCTGAAGGATCCAGAAAGTCGCTTATATATTTTATTAAAAGACGGTCAGGTTATTGGAACTTGCACGGTAGATTTATCGACTAATACGAATTACTTCTACGGTTTAGCAATATCTGAACCTGAACGTGGGAAAGGCTATGGAAGCTACTTAGCAAAATCTCTAGTCAACCAATTGATTGAGCAAAATGATAAGGAATTTCAGATTGCTGTAGAGGATAGTAATGTAGGTGCCAAGCGCTTGTATGAAAAAATTGGCTTTGTCAAACAGACTCAGGTGGTTTATCTGAATGAGAAAGGAGCAAGGGATTCCGAAGTGTAGAGAGATTCGGACTGAAATTCAATTGAACTCTTAGTGATGAAACTAACTGTTCTCGGATTTTAGTTTTCCTGACTATTATTTTATGATTAAAATCTATGACACCTTGAGCGGGAAGTAGACAGGAGAGGCGCTTGAATGTTTAAGAATGAACCGTTCTATTGCAGATTGGAATTGCTGTTGTCTGGCTTATTTTTCTTGTCCAGCAAGGATTTTGCTGAATACTTTGATTAGCTTAGGTCTAATCATCTGGGGCTATCCCGCTAAGTGAAGGCGAAGCAGAAGTAGAAAGGAAACTACAAGAATGGCAGTATATTTTTACGGCTGTATCACCATGGATGGCTACTTGGCAGACAGCCAGCACAGGATAGACTGGCTGCATCAGCTTGGTTCTGTAGAGGATACAGGCTATGATGACTTTTACAGGCAAATGGATATCACCATCATGGGCAAGCGGACCTTTGAGGAAATCCAAGATTTGCAAGATGTAGAAAGTTTTTATCAAGCTACGGAAAACTATGTCTTTACGCATGATAGAAACCTGCCTGTCAGCAATTACCAGCCAGTAGCTGGGGATGTGGTGGACTTTGTTCGCCAGATTGACAAAGGCAAAAATGTCTTTGTGATTGGTGGTAATTCCTTAGTAGGACCGCTCTTGGATGCGGATCTTTTCGACCACCTCATTATTCAGATAGCGCCCCTTATCCTAGGAAAGGGGGTTCCCCTCTTTACCCAAGAGGAAGGGCAGCGCTTTTATCAACTGGATAGCCTCAGACAATTTGGTCCTTTTGCAGAGCTGGTTTTCAGCCGAAAAAGTCAGAAATAGAGAAGGGAGTGGACCGCATGATTAAAATTTACGATACCATGACTCGTGATTTGCGAGAATTTGTCCCGATTGAGGACGGCAAGATTAAGATGTATGTTTGTGGGCCAACCGTGTACAACTATATCCACGTGGGGAATGCTCGTTCAACGGTGGCTTTTGATACCATTCGTCGTTATTTTGAGTACCGTGGGTACGAGGTTGCCTATATTTCCAATTTTACGGATGTGGATGATAAGATTATCAACCGTGCCAAGGAAGAGGGGATCACACCTCAGGAGGTTGCGGACAAGTACATCGCTGCCTTTCGTGAGGATGTGACGGCCTTGGGCGTCAAACCTGCGACCCGCCATCCGCGTGTGGTGGAGTTTATGGCGGACATCATCCGCTTTGTGGAAGATTCGATTGAAAAAGGCTTTGCCTACGAGAGCCAGGGGGATGTTTACTTCCGTGTGGAAAAATCCCACAACTATGGCAAATTGGCTAATAAAACCTTGGAAGATTTGGAGCTGGGTGCTTCAGGTCGTACCGATGAAGAAACAGCTCGTAAGGAAAATCCTGTAGACTTTGCTCTATGGAAAGCTGCTAAACTAGGCGAGATTTCTTGGGACAGTCCTTGGGGACCTGGTCGTCCGGGCTGGCACATCGAGTGTTCAGTCATGTCGACAGAGATTTTGGGCGACACCATTGATATTCACGGTGGTGGAGCTGACCTAGAGTTTCCTCACCATACTAATGAAATTGCCCAGTCAGAAGCCAAAACAGGCAAGACCTTTGCCAACTACTGGATGCACAATGGTTTTGTCAATATTGACAATGTCAAGATGTCTAAGTCCTTGGGCAACTTTATCACAGTCCATGATGCCCTTAAAACCATTGATGGTCAGGTGCTTCGTTTCTTCTTTGCGACTCAACATTATCGCAAGCCTATCAACTTTACAGAAAAGGCAGTGCGTGATGCAGAGACCAATCTCAAGTATCTGAAGAATACTTATGAGCAACTATTTTCAGGAACTGTAGATGCTCAAGAGTTACAGGCCTTTAAAGATAAGTTTGTGGCGGCTATGGATGAAGATTTTAACGCTGCCAACGGTATCACAGTTGTTTTTGAAATGGCCAAGTGGATTAACTCAGGTAACTATGATACAAGTGTTAAGCAAGCTCTTGCGGCTATGTTGGAAGTTTTTGGAATTGTCTTTGTTGAGGAGGTTTTGGATGCAGAGATCGAATCCTTGATTCAAAAACGCCAAGAAGCGCGTGCCAATCGTGACTTTGCGACAGCGGACCAGATCCGTGACCAATTGGCTGCTCAAGGGATTAAGCTCCTTGACACCAAGGATGGAGTGAGGTGGACACGTGATTGATGTCAATCTCATTAACGGGATTGCGTTAGCTTTTGAGGGGGACGCGGTGTATTCTATGTATATTCGCCGCCACCTCATCCTCAAAGGCATGACCAAACCCAATAAACTCCATCAAGAAGCGACCAAGTATGTCTCAGCCAAAGCTCAGGCACGTTTGATTTCACTGATGTTAGAGGAGCAAGTCCTAACGGAAAAAGAAGAGGAAATCTACAAACGTGGCCGCAATACCAATAGCCATACCAAAGCTAAAAATGCCGATGTGGTGACTTATCGCATGTCCACAGGTTTTGAAGCCGTGATGGGCTATCTCCATATGACTGAAAATCTGGAACGTCTTGAGAGCTTGATTTCTTGGTGCATCCAAAAAGTGGAGGTCTAGGACATGATTGCAAAAGAATTACAAGACTGGTTTCCTGAGGCTCAAATTTCAGACCAACCAGTAGAGAAAGAGGGTTATATCACTCTCCCTTTAGCTTCTCAGCAGTGGATTTTGCTGGAGGAAGCTGGTCTCAGTGAGCGTGAAAAGCAGTTGGTTGCCCTTTTGACCCAGCAGGAGCAGGCTCGTTCGCTCAATCCTTGGTATCCCTATTTGATTGAGGGGAAGGGTCAGGCACCGCAAACTTTTAAAAAGATTCAGGTGGTTTATTGCCATCTTTCCTATTTTCAACAGGAAAATCTGGCCTCTTGGCTGGACATGATGCGGACTCTTTTTCCGAATTGTCAGACGGTGCTTCAGGTCGGAGCTCAGGATTATGTTTTCGTGCTTCAACAAGATAAATACACTTCTGTACGAGCTATTTTAAGTGATACGATTGAAGCGGTTGAGTATGATTTTGGGCTGCGTCTATCTATCATGTTAGGACAGGTTTGGTCTCAGACAGGACATCATGCCTTATCAGACTTAATCAAAGCGGAGCGGGATTTGTTCAAGACTTGGTGGCGTCAGGGTCACCAAGGTGTTCATACTTTTTCTCAGCTCTATCTTTGGAGTATGGGAGAAAGACTCGTGGACTTGAAGCCAATCAAGGAATGTCTACACCAGATGATTTTGGATCAAGATCAGATTCAGGAAATCATTCTCTCTCTTTGGGAAAATAGTGCTGTCCTAACAAAAACAGCCCAGCAACTCTATCTGCACCGCAATTCTCTCCAATACAAAATTGATAAATGGGAAGAATTGACAGGCCTACAGTTGAAGGAGTTGACCGACCTGACTCTGTGTTATCAATTGATTTTACCAGATCTTCTCTAAAGTTTTGTGCAAGTTGCACAGAACTTTTTTGTTTTTTTGGTCACCTTGCCATAGAAATGTAAAACGTTTTCATCTATAATGTAATTATCAAAAGACAAAAGGAGTTCACCTCATGGTAGAATTAAATCTTAAAAATATTTACAAAAAATATCCAAACAGCGAACACTATTCAGTTGAAGATTTCAACTTGAACATCAAAGACAAAGAGTTCATCGTTTTCGTAGGTCCTTCAGGATGTGGTAAATCAACAACTCTCCGTATGATTGCTGGTCTTGAAGACATCACAGAAGGAACTGCATCTATCGATGGCGTGGTTGTCAACGACGTAGCTCCAAAAGACCGCGACATCGCCATGGTATTCCAAAACTACGCTCTTTACCCACACATGACTGTTTATGACAACATGGCTTTCGGTTTGAAATTGCGTAAATACAGCAAAGAAGACATCGACAAACGTGTGCAAGAAGCAGCTGAAATTCTTGGATTGAAAGAATTTTTGGAACGTAAACCAGCTGACCTTTCAGGTGGTCAACGTCAACGTGTTGCCATGGGTCGTGCGATCGTCCGTGATGCAAAAGTATTCTTGATGGACGAACCTTTGTCAAACTTGGATGCTAAACTTCGTGTATCAATGCGTGCTGAGATTGCGAAAATCCACCGTCGTATCGGAGCTACAACTATCTACGTAACTCACGACCAAACAGAAGCGATGACACTTGCGGATCGTATCGTTATCATGTCAGCAACTAAGAACCCTGCTGGTACAGGTACTATCGGACGTGTAGAACAAATTGGTACTCCTCAAGAAGTTTACAAAAACCCAGTGAACAAATTCGTAGCAGGATTCATCGGAAGCCCAGCTATGAACTTCATCAACGTGAAATTAGTTGGTAGCGAAATTATTTCTGATGGTTTCCGTTTGAAAGTGCCAGAAGGTGCATTGAAAGTTCTTCGTGAAAAAGGCTACGAAGGTAAAGAATTGATCTTCGGTATCCGTCCAGAAGACGTGAATGCAGAACCTGCTTTCCTTGAAACATTCCCAGACTGTGTTGTAAAAGCGACTATCTCTGTATCAGAACTGCTTGGTTCAGAATCTCACCTATACTGCCAAGTTGGTAAAGACGAATTTGTTGCTAAAGTTGATGCTCGTGATTACTTGCAAACAGGTGCAACAGTTGAACTTGGATTTGACTTGAACAAAGCACACTTCTTTGATGTAGAAACTGAAAAAACAATCTATTAAAATAAATAAAATTCAAAGCACTGCTAGAAATCTGGCAGTGTTTTTTGCGGTTGTGTAGAAAAAACTCCTGGGAAATTCCAGGAGAGTATGAGTAGTTATTTGAACTTGAATCTTTCGTAAATAAGCTCTGTTTTTGGATTTTGTTTCTTAATCTGTTTGGCAAGTGACTTCATCATAGAAAGAGGACCACACATATAGACGGTTGCATATTCGGGTACTTCTTTTTGTTCAAAATTAAGATAGCCGTCTTTCCTACTGTCGACTAGATGGAGTTCAAAATTAGGATTTTTCTGAGCATAGTCATGGAGCAAATCTAGATAAACAGCATTTTCCTCTCCACGGAAGCTATAGTAGAAGTGAACCTGTTTATCTAAAATAGGATGTTCACGGATGTAAGAGATGAAGGGGGTGATCCCAATACCTCCAGCAATCCAAACCTGATTTTCTCGTCTTTCTTCTATAATCATGTGTCCGTAAGCTCTATCTACGCTTACTTTGCTGCCGACTTGAAGATTGTCATAGATATTCTTGGTATGGTCACCTGAATTTTTAACAGTAAAGTAAAGAGTTTGGCCGTGACCTCCTGAGATAGAAAAGGGATGTGGAGCACTTTCAAAACCTTCTTGGAAAATCTTTAGGAAGGCAAATTGTCCTGATTGATAGTTGAAAGGTCTACTAAGACGGATTTGAATTTCTCTAGTATCGTGATTTAAGCGTTTGAGATTGGTAATTTTCCCTAGATAGGGGAAGCCAATCTTTTGATAAAGGAAGATGATATAAAAACCAGCCAGTAAGCCTAAAAGGGCATAGCTACCAACAAGAAAACTTAGAAGATTAAATGTGAGAATACGATTGCCCATTATCATATAGACATGAAAGAGTCCGAAAATATAAGCTAGGTAAACCAGACGGTGAATCCATCGCCAAGCTTCGTATTGGATGTATTTGCCTAAATAGGCGACAAGGATGATACTGGCAAAGATATAGATGGCAAGATTGCCAAACTGAGCAGCTAAGCGAGAGCCCCACAAACCGCCCATACTTAAGTTATGAAAGATTAGTAGGATGATGGAGAGAAAGGCTGTGAATTTGTGGACAGTATAGACCTTCTCCAAACCGTGAAACCAGCTTTCTAGTAGGGGGAGACGAGTGGCTAGGATAAAAGTCAGAGATAGGCTTGTTAAAGCTAGTCCTGGAATCATGAATTGGGGAGAAGTGTTCATCCAAGTCAAAATAGTCAAGATAAAACTAGCTATGATAAAGAGTAGTCCTTTGATTGATTTCATAGAAAATTTCATTTCATTTAGATTTTGATTTGTTGTAAACAAATTTGTTACATTTTATCATAGAAAAAGTATGGTGTCAAATTGAGGTCTATAAATATCTACTCTCATCAAAAAACTCTCCAATTGAACTGGAGAGTGGCTGTTTATACTCAATGAAAATCAAAGAGCAAACTAGGAAGCTAGCCGCAAGCTGCTCAAAACACCGTTTNNTAACATATATACGGCAAGGTGAAGCTGACGTGGTTTGAAGAGATTTTCGAAGAGTATTATTCTGCAGCTTGTTGCCAACGTTTGGCTAGCATATGAGACAGGCTAGAAATGGCTAGGTTAAAGCTGAAGTAGATGAGGGCAATCAGGATATAAAGACTGAAGACCTGCTCTGGTTCGAAATAACGGCCCATGAGAATTTGGCTGGCTCCAAAGAGTTCTTGTAGGGCGATAACAGAGTAGAGAAGGCTGGTATCCTTGATCACGGTTACAAACTGGGAAATGATGGCTGGCAACATTTTACGGATTGCTTGTGGGAGAATGATGTGGTAGAGGATTTGGGCTGATGTAAATCCTTGTGACATTCCTGCTTCGTACTGGCCCTTGTCCACGGCATTGAGACCACCTCGGATAATCTCAGCCAAGGCTGCTGAGGTAAAGAGGGTAAAGGCAGTGATTCCTGCTGGTGTGGATTTCATCTTGAAAACCAAAAAGATAGTGAAAATCCAGAGAAGGTTGGGAACGTTACGCACAAACTCGATGTAAATGCTGGAGATGATGCGCAAGATAGGATTTTTGCCATTTCTCATGACAGCTAGCACCGTACCGATAAGGGTAGAGAGGACGATGGCAATCAGAGAAATATAGAGGGTCAAGCCAAATCCTTTAAAGATAAAGACTAGGTTATCTGGGGTCAAAACTTCTAAAATGGATTCCATAGTAACCTCCTAAAGTGAATAGGCTTTTTTGTTGGCTTGCTCCATCTTGCGACCAAACTGGGCAACAGGGAAGCAAAGAGAAAAGTAGAGAAGGGCAGCGCCTAAAAATGCTGGAATGTAGTTTCCGTTAAGAGCCGACCAAGACTTGGTCACAAACATCAAGTCGACTCCAGAAATGATAGCGACTGTCGAGGTGTTCTTGATGAGGTTGACGATTTGGTTAGTCAAAGGAGGGAGAATGATACGGAAAGCCTGAGGCAAGATAATCAAGCGCATGGCACTGATATAAGTAAAACCTTGTGACAAGGCAGCCTCCATCTGACCGCTAGGAATAGACTGAATTCCTGAGCGAATAACCTCGGCGATATAGGCGCCGTGATAAAGTCCGACGCAGAGAACAGCTGTCCAATAAATCGGAATCATGATGGTGTGGTCACTGATAAGAGGTAGGCCATAAAAAACGATAACAAACTGCACCAAGAGGGGAGTATTTTGATAAAACTCCACAAAGATGCGAGATAAAATGCGCAAAATCGGACGTTTGCTGGTTGACATGGCTCCGAAGAAGATGCCTAAAACCATGGCGAGGATAAAGGATCCGATAGCTAGGGCAAGAGTGAAGAGGAAACCATTGAAAAATTGTCCAAAATCCTGAAAATAGGCTGTCCAAGATGATAAATCTGTCATAGGGTACCCTCCTTAATCTGCAGTATGGCTAGATGGTTTAAGTTTGTAACGATCATAAAGTTTTTGCAAACTACCATCCTTGCTCCATTTAGTAACCAAGTTATCGAGATAGTTGTTGAGCTCTGTATTTGATTTCTTGGTAACGATACCGTAGTCAGATGGCTTGAAACTATCATCTAGTAGTACTGTGCGCTTGCTGATGTAGCCAGATAGAATCGAGCGGTCAACGGAAAAGGCATCGATACGATGAGCGTGCAGGGAAGTAATCAATTCTGGGTAGGAACCAAGTTCGACGAATTTAAAGGTCAGACCTTTCTTTTTACCCAGTTCAGTAATCAGTCGTTGAGTAATAGAACCTTGGGCAACTCCGATGGTTTTGCCGTTTAGGTCCTCAATCTTTTTGATTTTGGCAGACTTATTGACCAAAAATCCAGATGCGTCTGTGTAGTAAGGGCTGGTAAAGTTGTAGAGTTTTTTGCGTTCGTCTGTGATGGTGAAGGTTGCGATATCTATATCGACCTGTTCATTGTCTAGAAGTGGTCCGCGAGTTTGCGCAGTAACAGGCACATAGCGAACCTTTACCTTGAGCTCATCAGCGACCATCTTGGCCAGGTCAGTTTCGATACCAGAATAGGTCCCTGTCTTGGGATCCTTGTAGCCAAAATTGGGAACATCTTGTTTCACACCGACAACTAGCTCGCCCCTCTTTTGAATATCTGCGACACTGGTATCAGCCTGAACTGGTTTTGTAGCAGCAAGGCCGAAAAGGCTAATCAATAATGCTGATAAAAAGAATTTCTTTTTCATAGGTGCCTCCTTATTTGACTTTGTCACTTTCGTGGTTGATGATTTTGCTGAGGAATTGTTGAGCACGAGGTTCGCTTGGATTGTCGAAAAAGTCATCGACATCGGTCGTATCTACCAAAACTTCTCCGTCAGCCATAAAGATGATGCGGTCAGCAACTTCACGGGCGAAGCCCATTTCATGGGTAACGACAATCATATTCATACCCTCGTGGGCCAATTTTTGCATAACAGCCAGAACGTCTCCGATGGTTTCAGGGTCAAGGGCAGATGTTGGTTCATCAAAGAGAAGGAGTTCAGGATGCATAGCGAGTCCACGAGCAATGGCGATTCGTTGTTTTTGTCCACCAGATAGCATGGCTGGATAAGAATCTTTCTTGTCCCACATATTTACAAATTCCAGATATTTTTGGGCTGTTTTTTCAGCTTCTTTTTTATCAATTCCTAGAACTTTTATGGGTGCGAGTGTTACGTTTTCTAACACTGTTTTGTGAGGGTAGAGGTTAAAATGTTGGAAAACCATGCCGACTTCCTTGCGAAGAGGCACCAAATCTTTCTGGCTGGCACCAGCAACTTGGTGGCCATTGACTAGAAGACTTCCCTTGTCGACAGCCTCCAAACCATTGATGGTACGGATAAGAGTGGATTTTCCAGAACCAGATGGACCTAGAAGGACAACGACTTGTCCTTTTTCAAAACGGAGATTGATGTCGCGGAGTGCGTGGTAGTCTCCGTAATATTTTTCGACGTGTTCAAATTCTACTAAAGCCATAAGGAATCTCCTTTGTGTTAGATTTTATAACACGATTCTACACCAAAAGAATTGCCTTGTCAAATCATATCTTAAAAATTCACTAAAATTTTATAAAAAAGCAATCTGAATAGAGAAAAAGCCTAAATCATGTTATAATGAAGCAATAGAATTCTTAGAAAGAGTGGATGTCTTTTTGATAACACCTACTTATGAATGGCAGTTTGCCCCGCAGGTTGAAGATGCAGATTTTACAAAGATAGCCAAGAAGGCTGGACTGGGTCCTGAGGTGGCTCGGTTATTATTTGAAAGAGGAATTCAGAACCAAGAAAGTCTGAAAAAGTTTTTAGAACCTTCCTTGAAGGACTTGCATGACCCTTATCTGCTCCATGATATGGACAAGGCAGTGGAACGGATTCGTCATGCCATTGAAGAAGGGGAAAATATTCTCATCTATGGAGATTACGATGCGGATGGCATGACTTCAGCTTCGATTGTTAAGGAAAGTTTGGAACAACTTGGCGCTGAGTGCCGTGTTTACCTGCCTAATCGTTTTACCGACGGTTATGGACCTAATGCCAGTGTTTACAAATATTTTATCGAGCAAGAAGGAATTTCCTTGATTGTGACGGTGGATAATGGAGTTGCTGGTCATGAGGCTATTGAATTGGCCCAGTCTATGGGAATAGATGTCATTGTGACCGACCATCATTCTATGCCTGAAACCCTGCCTGATGCCTATGCCATTGTCCATCCTGAACACCCTGATGCGAACTATCCTTTCAAATATTTGGCTGGTTGTGGAGTGGCTTTCAAGCTGGCGTGTGCCCTTTTAGAAGAAGTACAAGTGGAATTGCTTGATTTGGTCGCTATTGGTACCGTTGCAGATATGGTTAGTTTGACAGATGAGAACCGTATCTTGGTTCAATACGGTCTGGAAATGTTGGGACATACTCAGCGTATTGGTCTACAAGAAATGCTGGACATGGCTGGGATTGCTGCCAACGAAGTGACAGAAGAAACGGTTGGTTTCCAGATTGCCCCTCGTTTGAATGCCTTGGGTCGTTTGGATGATCCTAATCCAGCCATTGATTTGCTGACTGGATTTGACGACGAGGAAGCTCACGAGATTGCCCTCATGATTCATCAGAAAAACGAAGAGCGCAAGGAAATCGTCCAGTCTATCTATGAAGAAGCTAAGACCATGGTGAACCCTGAGAAGAAGGTCCAAGTCTTGGCCAAGGAAGGTTGGAATCCTGGAGTTCTAGGGATCGTGGCTGGTCGTTTGTTGGAAGAACTAGGGCAGACAGTCATCGTTCTCAATATAGAGGATGGTCGTGCCAAGGGCAGTGCTCGTAGTGTGGAAGCGGTCGACATTTTTGAAGCTCTGGATCCTCATCGAGACCTCTTTATCGCCTTTGGTGGCCATGCTGGTGCGGCGGGTATGACGCTGGAAGTTGAGCAACTCTCAGATTTATCTCAGATTTTGGAAGATTATGTTCGTGAAAAAGGTGCAGATGCTGGTGGCAAGAATAAGTTAAACCTAGATGAAGAGTTGGATTTGGAGGCACTTAGCTTGGAAACGGTCAAAAGTTTTGAACGTTTAGCTCCTTTTGGAATGGACAATCAGAAACCTGTCTTTTATATAAAGGATTTTCAGGTCGAAAGTGCCCGTACTATGGGGGCAGGCAATGCTCATCTCAAGTTGAAAATTTCCAAAGGTGAGGCGAGTTTTGAAGTGGTGGCCTTCGGACAAGGCAGGTGGGCAACAGAATTTGCTCAAACCAAGAATTTAGAGTTGGCAGTCAAATTGTCTGTCAACCAATGGAATGGCCAAACTGCCCTCCAATTGATGATGGTGGATGCGCGTGTAGAGGGTGTTCAACTTTTTAACATCCGTGGGAAGAATGCAGTCTTGCCAGAAGGAGTTCCAGTCTTGGATTTTGCTGGAGAATTACCGAGTCTAGTAAATAGTGAAGCTGTTGTCGTAAAAACCGTTCCTGAGGATATTACTCAGCTGAAGACCATTTTTCAGAAACAGAATTTTTCCGCTGTCTATTTCAAAAATGATATTGACAAGGCCTACTATCTGACAGGCTATGGGACTAGAGAGCAGTTTGCCAAATTGTACAAGACTATCTACCAGTTTCCAGAGTTTGATATTCGCTACAAGCTCAAGGATTTGGCTGCTTATCTCAATATCCAACAAATCTTGCTGGTTAAGATGATTCAAGTCTTTAAAGAACTAGGCTTTGTGACGATCAAAGATGGGGTTATGACAGTCAATAAAGAAGCGCCAAAGAGAGAAATCGGAGAAAGTCAGATTTACCAAAATCTCAAACAAACCGTCAAAGACCAAGAAATGATGGCGCTGGGTACCGTGCAAGAAATTTATGACTTTTTAATGGAAAAAGAGTAGATCATAGGAAAGAGTTGGGAAACCAGCTCTTTTTTGAAAACAAATCTTCATTTTGAAAATCATCAAAAAAATGGTATAATGGTAGGAAAAGATTCGGCTAACAGTAATAGTGCTTTTAGAATAAGAGGGTAAGCAACCCTATAATCAAGATAAACTAAGATTTTGGAGGAAAAATGAGTAATATTAGTTTAACAACACTTGGTGGTGTACGTGAAAATGGGAAAAATATGTACATTGCTGAAATTGGAGAGTCCATTTTTGTTTTGAATGCAGGGTTAAAATATCCCGAAAATGAACAATTAGGGGTCGATGTGGTGATTCCAAAGATGGACTACCTTTTTGAAAATAAAGATCGAATTGCTGGGGTATTTTTAACTCACGGACATGCAGATGCTATTGGTGCTCTGCCTTATCTCTTGGCTGAAGCCAAGGTACCTGTATTTGGCTCTGAGTTGACCATTGAGTTGGCAAAACTCTTTGTCAAAGGAAATGACGCAGTCAAGAAATTTAATGATTTTCATGTTATTGATGAAGATACGGAGATTGATTTTGGTGGGACAGTGGTTTCCTTCTTCCCTACGACTTACTCCGTTCCAGAGAGCCTGGGAATTGTCTTGAAGACAGCTGAAGGGAGCATCGTTTATACAGGTGACTTCAAATTTGACCAGACAGCTAGTGAATCCTATGCGACAGACTTCGCTCGTTTGGCAGAAATCGGTCGTGACGGCGTCCTGGCTCTCCTCAGTGATTCGGCCAATGCGGACAGCAATATTCAGGTGGCTAGTGAAAGTGAAGTTAGAGATGAAATTACCCAAACCATTGCTGACTGGGAAGGTCGTATCATCGTTGCAGCTGTTTCCAGTAACCTTTCTCGTATCCAGCAGATTTTTGACGCTGCGGATAAAACAGGTCGACGTATCGTCTTGACAGGATTTGATATTGAAAATATCGTCCGCACAGCGATTCGTCTCAAGAAGTTGTCTTTAGCCAACGAAATTCTCTTGATTAAGCCGAAAGATATGTCTCGCTTTGAAGACCATGAGTTGATTATTCTTGAGACAGGTCGTATGGGTGAACCTATCAATGGACTTCGTAAGATGTCGATTGGTCGCCATCGTTATGTAGAAATCAAGGATGGGGACCTGGTCTATATTGCTACGGCTCCGTCTATTGCTAAAGAAGCCTTCGTTGCGCGTGTGGAAAATATGATTTATCAGGCAGGAGGGGTTGTCAAATTGATTACCCAAAGTTTACATGTATCAGGGCACGGAAATGCGCGTGATTTGCAGTTGATGATCAATCTCTTGCAACCTAAGTATCTCTTCCCAATTCAAGGGGAATACCGCGAGTTGGATGCCCATGCTAAGGCTGCTATGGCAGTAGGTATGTTGCCAGAACGCATTTTCATCCCTAAAAAGGGAACCAGCATGGCTTATGAGAATGGAGACTTTGTCCCAGCTGGAGCAGTTTCGGCAGGGGATGTCTTGATTGACGGGAATGCCATAGGTGATGTTGGAAATGTGGTTCTTCGTGACCGTAAGGTCTTGTCAGAGGATGGCATTTTCATCGTCGCAATTACAGTTAACCGACGTGAGAAGAAAATTGTAGCTAAGGCTCGTGTTCACACGCGTGGATTTGTTTATCTCAAGAAGAGTCGCGATATTCTCCGTGAAAGTTCAGAATTGATTAACCAAACGGTAGAAGACTATCTTCAAGGAGATGACTTTGACTGGGCAGATCTTAAAGGGAAGGTTCGGGATAATCTGACCAAGTATCTCTTTGACCAAACCAAGCGTCGTCCAGCTATTTTACCAGTGGTGATGGAAGCGAAATAATCTTTGAAATAAACAGAGAGAAAGCCGAGTTTTGGCTTTTTCTTATCGGAAAATAGAAGGAGCAAATCATGGCAGTAATGAAAATTGAGTATTACTCACAAGTTTTGGATATGGAGTGGGGAGTGAATGTTCTTTACCCCGATGCCAATCGAGTGGAAGAACCAGAGTGTGAAGATATTCCCGTCTTGTACCTTTTGCACGGGATGTCTGGTAATCATAATAGTTGGCTCAAGAGAACCAATGTAGAACGCTTACTTCGAGGAACCAATCTCATCGTTGTTATGCCCAATACCAGCAACGGTTGGTATACCGATACCCAATATGGTTTTGACTACTACACGGCTCTAGCAGAGGAATTACCACAGGTTTTAAAACGCTTCTTCCCTAACATGACCAGCAAGCGTGAAAAGACCTTTATCGCTGGTCTCTCTATGGGAGGCTACGGCTGTTTCAAATTGGCTCTTACTACAAATCGTTTTTCTCATGCAGCTAGTTTTTCAGGTGCCCTTAGTTTTCAAGATTTTTCTCCTGAAAGCCAAAATTTGGGAACGCCAGCTTATTGGAGAGGTGTGTTTGGGGAGATTCAAGATTGGACAACTAGTCCCTATTCACTTGAAAGTCTGGCTAAAAAATCGGACAAAAAGACCAAACTTTGGGCTTGGTGTGGTGAACAGGATTTCTTGTACGAAGCCAATAATCTGGCAGTGAAAAATCTCAAAAAACTGGGATTTGATGTGACCTATAGCCATAGTGCTGGAACTCACGAATGGTACTACTGGGAAAAACAATTGGAACGTTTTTTAGCAACCCTACCAATTGATTTCAAATTAGAAGAGAGATTGAGTTAGTTTGAACTCCAGCATAGGGGTAGTAGAACTAAAATAAAATATGTTTTCACTAGACTTTTCAAACGAAAGTAGTAGAATAGTAATAAGATACTGGAGGAAAGAGAGTAGGAAATGTACCGTTATCAAATTGGCATTCCCACATTAGAATATGATCAGTTTGTCAAAGAACATGAATTAGCTAATGTATTACAAAGTAGTGCTTGGGAAGAAGTTAAGTCTGATTGGCAACATGAGAGGTTTGGTGTCTACAGGGAAGAAAAATTACTGGCGACAGCTAGTATTTTAATTAGAACTCTTCCGCTAGGCTATAAAATGTTTTACGTCCCAAGAGGACCCATATTGGATTATGGGGATACGGAACTCTTGAGTTTTGTCATTCAGTCCATTAAGTCTTATGCTCGCAGTAAGAGAGCGGTTTTTGTGACTTTTGACCCAAGTATTTGCCTATCTCAAAGTTTAATCAATCAGGAAAAGACAGAATTTCCTGAAAATCTGGCTATTATTGATAGTTTGCAACAGATGGGGGTAAGGTGGTCAGGAAAAACAGAGGAAATGGGAGACACCATTCAACCTCGTATTCAGGCGAAAATATACAAGGAAAATTTTGAAGAAGATCAACTTTCCAAGTCAACAAAACAGGCTATTCGAACAGCACGAAACAAAGGTCTTGAGATTCAATATGGTGGACTGGAACTATTAGATTCATTTTCGGAGTTGATGAAAAAAACCGAGAAGCGGAAAGAGATTCATTTGAGGAATGAAACCTATTATAAAAAATTGTTAGATAATTTTAAGGATAAGGCCTATATCACCTTGGCAACCTTGGATGTCTCTAAACGTTTGCAAGAATTAGAAGAGCAGTTAGCGAAAAACAGAGCCTTGGAAGAGACCTTTACTGAGTCGACTCGAACTTCAAAAGTAGAAGCGCAGAAGAAGGAAAAAGAACGTTTGTTAGAGGAATTGACCTTCCTGCAGGAATATATGGATGCAGGTCAAGCAAGAGTTCCCTTAGCGGCTACCTTAAGTTTGGAATTTGGTACTACCTCTGTCAATCTATATGCTGGTATGGATGATGATTTTAAACGTTATAATGCACCAATTTTAACTTGGTATGAAACGGCTCGCTATGCCTTTGAGCGAGGTATGGTCTGGCAAAATTTAGGTGGTGTTGAAAACTCTCTCAATGGTGGCCTTTATCATTTTAAAGAAAAATTTAATCCAACGATTGAAGAATACTTGGGTGAATTTACAATGCCTACCCATCCTCTCTATCCTCTGTTAAGACTTGCTCTTGATTTCCGTAAAACATTAAGAAAAAAACATAGAAAGTAAGTATATGGCACTAACTACACTCACCAAAGAAGAGTTTCGTACTTATTCTGATCAGGTTTCTTCTCGTTCCTTTATGCAATCGGTCCAGATGGGGGATTTGCTAGAAAAAAGAGGGGCTCGAATTGTTTATCTTGCTTTGAAACAAGAAGGAGAAATTCAAGTTGCAGCTCTGGTTTATAGCTTGCCCATGCTGGGTGGTCTGCATATGGAGATCAATTCGGGGCCGATTTATACCCAACAAGATGCTCTTCCAGTTTTTTATGCGGAGTTAAAAGAATATGCCAAGCAAAATGGTGTATTAGAGTTGCTTGTAAAACCTTATGAAACTTATCAAACTTTTGATAGCCAAGGTAATCCAATAGATGCTGAGAAAAAAAATATCATTCATGGTTTAACTGATTTAGGTTATCAATTTGATGGCTTGACGACAGGTTATCCAGGTGGAGAGCCGGATTGGTTATACTATAAAGATTTGACTGAATTAACTGAAAAGAATTTGCTTAAAAGTTTTAGCAAAAAAGGGAAACCCTTGGTGAAAAAGGCTGAAACCTTTGGCATTCGGTTGAAAAAGTTAAAACGTGAAGAACTATCGATTTTTAAGAACATCACAAAAGAAACCTCTGAACGTAGAGAATATAGTGATAAAAGTTTAGAATATTATGAGCATTTTTATGATGTTTTTGGAGAACAAGCGGAGTTTCTCATAGCAAGCTTAAATTTTTCGGACTATATGAGCAAATTGCAAGGTGAGCAAAGTAAACTAGAAGAAATCTTGGACAAGTTGCGACTTGATTTGAGTAAAAATCCTCATTCTGAGAAAAAACAAAATCAACTGAGAGAATATTCTAGTCAATTTGAAACGTTTGAAGTTCGAAAAGCAGAAGCGAGAGACTTGATTGAAAAATATGGAGAAGAAGATATTGTTTTAGCCGGGAGTTTATTTGTTTATATGCCTCAGGAAACGACTTACCTCTTTAGTGGTTCCTACACTGAGTTTAATAAGTTCTATGCCCCTGCACTGCTTCAAAAATATATTATGTTGGAAAGCATAAAACGTGGAATACCTAAATATAACTTCCTAGGGATTCAAGGGATTTTTGATGGAAGTGATGGTGTTTTGCGTTTTAAACAGAATTTTAATGGCTATATTGTACGCAAAGCAGGTACTTTCCGGTACCATCCATCGCCTTTAAAATACAAAGCTATCCAGTTACTCAAAAAAATAGTAGGACGTTAAGATGAAAAAGTCAGTATTTAGCTTTCTTTCAGCTTCTTTTAGTAAAATAGACTTTATTTACTAGAAAGGTGGAAGGATATGCGCTGGCTTTTTCGTTTGATAGGTGCTTTCTTTTCTTTTTTGTGGCGTTTGTTTTGGCGCCTGGTTTGGTTAGTTGTGCTCTTATGCGTTCTTGCTTTCGGACTTCTCTGGTATCTAAACGGGGATTTTCAAGGAGCACTAAAGCAAGCAGAACGGTCAGTCAAGATTGGTCAACAAAGTATAGACCAATGGGAAAAAACAGGGCAACTGCCTAAGTTGAACCAGACAGATAGCCACCAACACTCTGAAGGAAGGTGGTCGCAGGCTTCTGCTCGTATTTACCTAGATCCGCAGATGGATTCAGGATTTCAAGAGGCATATTTAGAAGCAATTCAGAATTGGAATCAAACTGGTGCTTTTAACTTTAAAGTTGTCACCGAGTCCAGCAAGTCAGATATTATGGCTACGGAGATGAATGACGGAGGTACTCCTGTGGCAGGAGAAGCGGAAAGTCAGACCAATCTCTTGACGGGGCAATTCTTGTCTGTCACGGTGCGGTTGAATCACTATTATCTGTCCAATCCAGACTATGGCTATTCCTATGAGCGCCTTGTCCATACGGCAGAACATGAGTTGGGGCATGCGATTGGCTTGGACCATACAGATGAAAAGTCTGTCATGCAACCTGCGGGTTCCTTTTATGGTATCCAGGAAGAAGATGTTGAAAGACTTCGAAAATTATATGAGACCAATGAGTAGGGGACTATCTTTCCCTACTTTTTTGCTATAATGGAACTATGAATAACTTGATTAAATCAAAACTAGAGCTATTGCCGACTAGCCCTGGTTGCTATATTCACAAGGATAAAAACGGTACCATTATCTATGTAGGAAAGGCTAAAAATCTGCGTAACCGCGTGAGGTCTTATTTCCGTGGAAGTCATGATACCAAAACAGAGGCCTTGGTGTCTGAAATTGTAGATTTTGAATTTATCGTTACGGAGTCCAATATTGAGGCACTTCTCCTAGAAATCAACCTGATCAAGGAAAATAAGCCTAAATACAATATCATGCTCAAGGACGATAAGTCCTATCCTTTCATCAAAATCACCAATGAACGCTATCCTCGTTTGATTATCACCCGTCAGGTCAAAAAGGACGGCGGTCTCTACTTTGGACCTTATCCAGATGTGGGGGCAGCCAATGAAATCAAGCGACTACTGGATCGGATTTTCCCTTTTCGCAAGTGTACCAATCCACCCTCTAAGGTCTGTTTTTACTACCATATCGGTCAATGTATGGCCCACACCATCTGTAAGAAGGATGAGGACTATTTCAAGTCTATGGCTCAGGCGGTTTCTGATTTTCTGAAAGGCCAAGATGACAAAATCATTGATGACCTAAAGGGCAAGATGGTGGCGGCAGCTCAGACTATGGAGTTTGAACGTGCGGCGGAATACCGTGACCTGATTCAGGCTATTGGAACACTTCGAACCAAGCAACGGGTCATGGCCAAGGATCTCCAAAATCGGGATGTCTTTGGCTACCATGTGGACAAGGGCTGGATGTGTGTGCAGGTTTTCTTTGTTCGTCAGGGCAAGCTTATTGAGCGCGATGTCAATCTTTTCCCCTATTACAATGATCCGGATGAGGATTTTCTAACCTATGTGGGACAATTCTATCAAGAAAAATCCCACCTAGTACCCAATGAGGTATTGATTCCGCAGGATATTGACGAAGAAGCCGTTAAGGCTTTGGTGGATACCAAGATTCTCAAGCCCCAGCGTGGAGAGAAAAAGCAGCTGGTCAATCTAGCCATAAAAAATGCCCGAGTCAGCCTAGAGCAGAAATTTAACCTGCTAGAGAAATCAGTCGAGAAGACACAAGGAGCTATTGAAAATCTAGGTCGTTTGCTCCAAATACCGACCCCAGTCCGCATCGAATCCTTCGATAACTCTAATATCATGGGGACCAGTCCTGTTTCAGCCATGGTGGTCTTTATCAACGGAAAACCTAGTAAGAAAGATTACCGTAAGTATAAAATCAAGACCGTAGTCGGGCCAGACGACTATGCGAGTATGAGAGAAGTCATTCGCAGGCGCTATGGTCGAGTACAGCGTGACGGTTTGACTCCTCCAGATTTGATTGTGATTGATGGGGGGCAAGGTCAAGTCAATATCGCTAAGCAGGTTATCCAAGAAGAGCTAGGTTTGGATATCCCAATTGCGGGTTTGCAAAAAAATGACAAGCATCAAACCCATGAATTGCTCTTTGGAGATCCGCTTGAGGTGGTGGAGTTATCTCGCAATTCTCAGGAATTTTTCCTCCTCCAACGTATCCAAGATGAGGTGCACCGCTTTGCCATTACCTTCCACCGTCAACTGCGCTCCAAAAATTCCTTTTCATCACAATTGGATGGTATTGAAGGGTTGGGACCTAAACGCAAGCAGAATCTCATGAAGCATTTCAAGTCTTTGACCAAAATCAAGGAAGCCAGTGTGGATGAGATTGTCGAAGTTGGAGTACCTAGAGCGGTTGCAGAGGCTGTGCAGAGGAAGTTGAACCCGCAGGAGGCAGAAGCCTTGCTTCAAGTTGCGGAAGAAAGAGTAGATTACCAAACAGAAGGAGAACACAATGAATCATAAAATCGCAATTTTATCAGATATTCATGGCAATACAACTGCCTTAGAAGCAGTGATTGCAGATGCTAAAAATCAAGGAGTCAGTGAATACTGGCTTCTGGGAGATATTTTTCTTCCTGGTCCCGGTGCGAATGACTTGGTCGCCCTGCTAAAGGACCTTCCTATCACAGCCAGTGTTCGAGGCAATTGGGATGATCGTGTCCTTGAGGCCTTGGATGGCGAATATGGTTTGGAACATCCGAAAGAAATCCAGTCAATGCGCATGACCCAGTTTTTGATGGAGCGAATGGATCCTGCAACGATTGTCTGGCTACGAAGCTTGCCTTTGCTGGAAAAGAAAGAAGTTGAGGGACTACGCTTTTCTATCTCTCATAATTTACCTGACAAAAACTATGGTGGGGACCTACTGGTTGGGAATGATACAGAAAAATTTGACCAACTGCTAGATGCGGAAACCGACGTGGCAGTCTATGGTCATGTTCACAAGCAGTTGCTTCGTTATGGCAGTCAAGGGCAACAAATCATCAATCCAGGGTCGATTGGCATGCCCTATTTTAATTGGGAGGCGTTAAAAAATCACCGTGCCCAGTATGCCGTGATAGAAGTTGAAGATGGGGAATTGGTAAATATCCTATTTCGCAAAGTCGCTTATGATTATGAAGCGGAGTTAGAACTAGCCAAGTCCAAGGGACTTCCCTTTATCGAAATGTATGAAGAACTACGAAGAGAAGACAACTATCAGGGGCACAATCTGGAACTATTAGCAAGCTTAATAGAAAAGCATGGGTATGTAGAAGATGTGAAGGATTTCTTGGAGGTTATAAAGTCAGAATATAAGGTAGACTAGTTTCGTTAAGTCACTGAAAAATAGTTGGAACTGGATGAATGGATCCCTGATTTGAATGATGTGCTTCATTCGGTTGCTTATCCTTGTTCCAATTTCTTTCTATGAAAAATCCCTGCAAGCTCTTTCAAATTATGGTAGAATGGAAGCAATAGAATTAGAAAAGGAAATCGATTATGAAATTTCTTGAATTAAATAAAAAACGTCATGCGACTAAGCATTTCACTGATAAGCCGGTGGATCCAAAAGATGTGCGTACGGCTATCGAAATTGCAACCTTGGCACCCAGTGCCCACAACAGCCAGCCATGGAAATTTGTGGTAGTACGTGAGAAAAATGCCGAACTGGCAAAATTGGCTTACGGTTCGAACTTTGAACAGGTATCATCAGCGCCTGTAACTATTGCCCTGTTTACAGACACAGATTTGGCTAAACGTGCTCGTAAGATTGCCCGAGTTGGTGGTGCTAACAATTTCTCAGAAGAACAACTTCAATATTTTATGAAGAATTTGCCTGCTGAATTTGCCCGTTACAATGAACAACAGGTCAGCGACTACCTAGCCCTCAATGCAGGTTTGGTTGCTATGAATTTGGTTCTGGCTCTTACAGATCAGGGAATCGGATCAAATTTGATCCTTGGATTTGACAAATCAAAAGTCAATGAGGTTTTGGAAATCGAAGACCGTTTCCGCCCAGAACTCTTGATCACAGTGGGATACACAGACGAAAAATTAGAACCAAGCTACCGCTTGCCAGTAGATGAAATCATCGAGAAAAGATAGAAAGAAGAAAAAAATGACAGTAATTGATTTTACAGCAGAAGTAGAAAAACGCAAAGAAGACCTCTTGGCTGACTTGTTTAGCCTTTTGGAAATCAACTCAGAACGTGATGATAGCAAGGTTGATGCTGAGCATCCATTTGGACCTGGGCCGGTAAAAGCTTTGGAAAAATTCCTTGAAATCGCAGACCGCGATGGCTACCCAACTAAAAATGTTGACAACTACGCAGGACATTTTGAATTTGGTGATGGAGAAGAAGTTCTCGGAATCTTTGCCCACATGGACGTGGTGCCAGCTGGTAGCGGTTGGGACACAGATCCTTACACACCGACTATCAAAGACGGTCGCCTTTATGCGCGTGGAGCTTCTGACGACAAGGGTCCTACAACAGCTTGCTACTATGGTTTGAAAATCATCAAAGAATTGGGACTTCCAACTTCTAAGAAAGTCCGCTTCATCGTCGGAACAGACGAAGAATCAGGCTGGGCAGACATGGACTACTATTTCGAGCACGTAGGACTTGCAAAACCAGACTTCGGTTTCTCTCCTGATGCTGAGTTCCCTATCATCAATGGTGAAAAAGGAAATATCACGGAATACCTCCACTTTGCAGGAGAAAATACAGGTGCAGCCCGTCTTCACAGCTTTACAGGTGGTTTACGTGAAAACATGGTGCCAGAATCAGCAACAGCAGTCGTTTCAGGTGATTTGGCTGACTTGCAAGCTAAACTAGATGCCTTTGTTGCAGAACATAAACTTAGAGGAGAACTCCAAGAAGAAGCTGGCCAATACAAGGTGACCATCATTGGTAAATCAGCCCACGGTGCTATGCCTGCTTCAGGTGTCAATGGTGCGACTTACCTAGCCCTCTTCCTTAGCCAGTTTGACTTTGCTGGTCCAGCCAAAGACTACCTTGACATCGCTGGTAAAATTCTTTTGAACGATCATGAGGGTGAAAATCTCAAGATTACTCATGTGGATGAAAAGATGGGTGCTCTTTCTATGAATGCCGGTGTCTTCCGCTTTGATGAAACAAGCGCTGATAATACCATTGCCCTCAACATCCGCTATCCAAAAGGAACAAGTCCTGAGCAAATCAAGTCAATTCTTGAAAACTTGCCAGTTGCTTCTGTTAGCCTTTCTGAACACGGTCACACGCCTCACTATGTGCCAATGGAAGATCCACTTGTCCAAACTTTGTTGAATGTTTATGAAAAACAAACTGGACTTAAAGGTCATGAGCAAGTTATCGGTGGTGGTACTTTTGGTCGCTTGCTCGAACGTGGGGTTGCCTACGGAGCCATGTTCCCAGACTCAATTGACACCATGCACCAAGCCAATGAATTTATCGCCTTGGACGATCTTTTCCGAGCAGCAGCAATCTATGCCGAAGCTATTTATGAATTGATCAAATAAAACGATAGAAGTCTGAGATTGTATGCTTAGACTTCTTTTTGGAGGGAAAGTAGATGTCTCAAATTGAAAGAATCAAGCAGGCTATTATGTCAGATCCACAAAATGCCAGCTATACAGAACGCGGAATCGAACCTCTCTTTGCAGCGCCAAAGACTGCTCGCATCAATATCATCGGTCAAGCACCGGGGCTTAAAACGCAGGAGGCAGGACTTTACTGGAAGGACAAAAGTGGTGATCGTTTGCGGGACTGGCTAGGTGTGGATGAAGATACCTTTTACAATTCAGGTTATTTTGCTGTTCTGCCCATGGATTTCTACTTTCCAGGGCATGGTAAGTCAGGTGACTTGCCACCGAGAACAGGCTTTGCTGAAAAATGGCATCCGCAGCTCTTGCAAGAATTACCAGATATTCAATTGACCCTCTTGATTGGACAATATGCCCAGGCCTACTATTTAAAGGAGAAAATCAGTGGCAAGGTGACAGAACGGGTAAAACATTACCAGAACTACTTGCCAACCTATTTTCCACTAGTTCACCCCTCGCCGCGAAATCAAATCTGGATGGCCAAAAATCCTTGGTTTGAGTCAGAAGTGGTGCCGGATTTGAAAAAAAGAATTAAAACTATTTTATAGTCAATGAAAATCAAAGAGCAAACTAGGAAACTAGACACAGGCTGCTCAAAACACAGTTTTGNNACGAAGTCAGTAACCATACGCACGGTAAGGCGACGCTGACGTGGTTTGAAGAGATTTTCGAAGAGTATTAGGAGAAAAAGAATGAAAGAAATAACCTTTGACGCATTTTACCAGCTTTACAAAAACGACCAACTTTCTCTAGTGGACGTGAGAGAAGTGGATGAGTTTGAAGCTCTTCATTTAGAAGGTGCTCAGAATCTTCCTCTGAGTCAATTAGCTGATACTTATGATCAATTGAACAAGGATCAGTTACATTATGTTATTTGTAAATCTGGAATGAGATCGGCGCGTGCTTGCCAATTCCTATCAGAACAAGGTTATGAAGTTATCAATGTTCAAGGTGGCATGATGGCCTTTGAAGAACTTTAATACTCAATGAAAATCAAAGAGCAAACTAGGAAGCTAGCCGCAGGCTGTACTTGAGTACGGCAAGGTGAAGCTGACGTGGTTTGAAGAGATTTTCGAAGAGTATAAACATTAGAATTTTCTCCTACTTGGTGTGGACTGGGTAGGGGATTTTATTTTTAGACAATTCTCATTTTTAAGAATCTTGAAAACATTCAATATTTACTTCGTGAAGCTTTTTTCATACTCCTATTCATGATATACTAGGTCAGTATTTTATAAATATGAAGGAGATTTTCATGGCTAAAAAAGGTGCCCTAACAGGTTTACTCCTGTTTGGAATATTTTTTGGTGCGGGGAACTTGATTTTTCCGCCTTCTCTAGGTGCTCTATCTGGAGAACATTTTCTTCCTGCCATCGCAGGTTTTGTCTTTTCAGGTGTCGGTATCGCCGTCTTGACTCTGATTATTGGAACGCTAAATCCTAAAGGATATATCTACGAGATTTCAACAAAGATAGCGCCTTGGTTTGCGACCCTTTACCTCTCAGTTCTTTACTTGTCAATCGGTCCATTCTTTGCTATCCCACGTACTGCTACAACAGCTTACGAAGTAGGGATTAGCCCCCTTTTGTCAGATGCAAATAAAGGTCTTGGTTTGATTGTCTTTACAGTTCTGTATTTTGCAGCAGCCTATTTGATTTCGCTTAATCCATCAAAAATCTTAGACCGTATCGGCCGTATTTTAACACCAGTCTTTGCGATTTTGATTGTTATCTTGGTTGTTCTGGGAGCTTTCAAATACGGTGGAACAAGTCCTCAAGCTGCTTCAGCTGCTTATCAAGCTTCTGCCTTTGGTACAGGTTTCCTAGAAGGATATAATACCTTGGACGCCCTTGCTTCAGTTGCCTTTAGCGTAATCGCAGTTCAAACCTTGAAACAACTTGGATTTTCAAGTAAGAAAGAATACATTTCGACTATTTGGGTTGTTGGAATCGTTGTTGCTCTGGCCTTTAGTGCCCTTTACATCGGTTTAGGTTTCCTTGGAAATCATTTCCCAGTACCTGCTGAAGCGATGAAGGGTGGAACACCGGGTGTTTATATCTTGTCACAAGCTACTCAAGAAATATTTGGTTCAACAGCTCAACTCTTCCTTGCAGCTATGGTTACCGTAACCTGCTTCACAACAACAGTTGGTTTGATTGTGTCGACAGCTGAGTTCTTTAATGAGCGTTTCCCACAAATCAGCTACAAGGTTTATGCGACAGCCTTTACCTTGATTGGATTTGCCATTGCTAATTTGGGTCTTGATGCGATTATCAAGTATTCAATTCCAGTATTGGTTATCTTGTATCCAATCACGATTGCCATTGTCATGATTGTCATTGTCAACAAATTTGTCGCTCTTTCAAAACCAGGTATGCAGTTGACAATTGCTGTTGTTACAGCTATTGCTATTGCAAGCGTACTAGGAAGCTCGTTTAAGGTTGAGTTTCTTGCAAACCTTGTCAACGCTCTTCCTTTTGCCAAGGCATCTCTCCCATGGTTGGTACCAGCCATTGTCGGAATCTTGCTCTCATTGGTTCTACCAAACAAGCAAGAAAGCGATGTTTTTGAAATGGAATAATCACTAAAATCACTTTTGTAGCCAAGTCTACAGGAGTGATTTTCTTTTTTTATCCGATGATAAATGTGTTATAATAGGTAGCAAAAGAGGTAAATAAATGAATCAAACAGTAGAATATATCAAAGAACTAACAGCTATTGCATCGCCAACAGGCTTCACTCGTGAGATTTCGAACTATTTAGTCAAGACTTTAGAAGGTTTTGGTTACCAGCCGGTTCGCACAGCCAAGGGCGGTGTCAATGTGACCATTAAAGGTCAAAATGATGAAGAGCATCGCTATGTGACTGCCCATGTGGATACGCTGGGTGCCATTGTCCGTGCTGTCAAACCAGACGGCCGTCTCAAAATGGACCGTATCGGTGGCTTTCCTTGGAACATGATTGAAGGTGAAAACTGTACCGTTCATGTGGCTAGCACAGGTGAAAAAGTATCAGGAACCATCCTCATCCACCAAACTTCTTGCCATGTCTACAAGGATGCAGGAACTGCAGAACGCACGCAAGATAATATGGAAGTGCGTTTGGACGCCAAAGTAACTAATGAAAAAGAAACTCGTGCCTTGGGGATTGAGGTCGGTGATTTTATTAGCTTTGATCCACGAACCGTCGTGACAGAGACAGGTTTTATCAAGTCTCGTCATTTGGATGACAAGGTCAGCGCAGCGATTTTGCTTAACCTGCTTCGTATTTATATGGAAGAGAAGATTGAGTTGCCTGTAACAACCCATTTTGCTTTTTCAGTCTTTGAAGAAGTGGGACATGGGGCTAACTCTAATATTCCTGCTCAGGTAGTCGAATATCTGGCTGTGGATATGGGAGCTATGGGTGATGACCAGCAAACAGACGAATATACAGTGTCTATTTGTGTCAAGGATGCTTCAGGGCCTTATCACTATGACTTCCGTCAACACTTGGTTGCCTTGGCGAAAGAGCAAGATATTCCATTTAAGCTGGATATCTATCCATTTTATGGTTCGGACGCTTCAGCGGCCATGTCTGCAGGGGCAGAAGTCAAACACGCCCTTCTCGGTGCTGGTATCGAGTCTAGTCATTCTTATGAGCGTACTCATATTGACTCGGTGGTCGCAACAGAGCGTATGGTTGATGCTTATCTTAAGAGTGGGTTGGTAGACTAATATGTGCCTGATTTGCCAGAGAATTGACCTCATCAAGAAGGAAGAAAATCCTTACTTTGTCAAAGAGTTGGAAACAGGCTATCTTGTGATTGGAGACCACCAGTATTTTGCAGGATATAGTCTTTTTCTAGCTAAGGAACACGTTACCGAATTGCACCATTTGAAAAAGGAGACAAGACTCCGTTTTCTAGAAGAAATGAGTTTAGTCCAAGAGGCAGTTGCCAAGGCCTTTGCTGCTGAGAAAATGAATATCGAACTACTAGGAAATGGCGATGCTCATCTCCATTGGCATCTGTTTCCTAGACGAAGAGGTGATATGAATGGTTATGGTCTCAATGGACGTGGTCCAGTATGGTGGGTTCCCTTTGAAGAAATGACAGCAGAAACCTGCCAAGCAAAACCGGATGAGATTAAAAAATTAGTCGAATGTTTATCGTCAGAACTAGATAACCTATTAGAAATAAAGGAGTAGAAATGAAAAAAAGATACCTTGTCTTGACAGCCTTGCTAGCCTCGAGTCTAGCAGCTTGTTCACAAGAAAAAGCAAAAACTGAAGATGGAGCAGCTAAGACAGAACAGACAGCCAAAGCTGATGGGACAGTCGGCAGTAAGTCTCAAGGAGCTGCCCAGAAAAAAGCAGAAGTGGTCAATAAAGGAGACTATTACAGCATTCAAGGGAAATACGATGAAATCATCGTAGCCAATAAACACTATCCATTGTCTAAAGACTATAACCCAGGGGAAAATCCAACAGCCAAGGCTGAGTTGGTCAAACTCATCAAAGCGATGCAAGAGGCAGGCTTCCCAATCAGTGACCATTACAGTGGCTTTAGAAGTTATGAAACTCAGACCAAGCTCTACCAAGATTATGTTAATCAAGATGGGAAAGCAGCAGCTGACCGTTACTCTGCCCGTCCTGGCTATAGCGAACACCAAACTGGCTTGGCCTTTGATGTTATTGGGACTGATGGTGATTTAGTAACAGAAGAAAAAGCGGCTCAATGGCTCTTGGACCATGCGGCTGATTATGGCTTTGTTGTCCGTTATCTCAAAGGTAAGGAAAAAGAAACAGGCTATATGGCTGAGGAATGGCACCTTCGTTATGTCGGAAAAGAAGCTAAAGAAATTGCTGAGAGTGGTCTCAGTTTGGAAGAATACTACGGCTTTGAAGGCGGAGATTACGTCGATTAATACTCTTCGAAAATCTCTTCAAACCACGTCAGCGTCGCCTTACCGCAGGTATGGTTACTGACTTCGTCAGTTCTATCCACAACCTCAAAGCTGTACTTTGAGCAGCCTGCTGCTAGCTTCCTAGTTTGTTCTTTGATTTTCATTGGTAAATTCCCAAACTAACTTCCACCGCTAATCCAAGTGGAAGTTAGTCTGATAAAAATTGTAAAAACCAGTGGAAATCCGTGTCAGGGTAAGTTCCACTGGTTTTACTCATGCTTGATTTCATCGCTTTTGTAGCCAAAATGAATCGAAAAAAAGAGCGCACAAAATCCCCTCATCTGAAAGCGTTTCAGATTAAGTTCCGCTATGGTGGAAGTTAGTGTGAGACGTTTGAATGGGGTTAAAGATTAGTTTTTAGAACTTATGTTGGAGTAATTTAGACGACTGACAGACGTCTTCTGCAGGTATTTTAGAAATGCCGAGAAGCTTAGTAATCT